>WJMR01000046.1 GCA_014727845.1 Ignavibacteriales bacterium | reverse complement strand
TTGTTTCTTCGTTTCATCGGTTTAAAAATCCAATGCTAAAGGTAACAAAGCCGCCGGGCAATGAGAAACGCGCGCAAGCGCTTCGACCGCGAAGTGTTTTCTTTTCTCGGCGCGCTTTTCTATTTTACCGAATTACCGACACGCGATCGCGTTGAGGTTTCCCGCCCGACGCGTTTTTTTAAACAATATATATAGTGACACCTATGGCGTTAACCGACGAGCAATTAGCCGCCGCGTTTAAACAAACGGGCGCGCTCTTGCAAGGGCATTTTCTTCTCACCTCGGGCAAACACAGCGACCGCTATTTTCAGTGCGCGAAAGTTTTACAACATCCCGAACACACGACGGGCATTTGCGAGCGTTTCGTCGAGGCGTTCCGCGACGCGAACGTGGAGCTGGTAGTCTCGCCCGCGATCGGCGGCATCGTCGTGGGGCAGGAGACGGCGCGACAGCTCGGCGCGCGGTTTATTTGGGCGGAGCGCGAGAACGATAAGATGACGATACGTCGCGGATTCGACGCGGCGCCCGGAGAGCGAACGCTCGTCGTCGAGGACGTCGTAACCACGGGCGGATCGGTCTTCGAGACGATCGACGCCGTCAAGGCGCTCGGCGCCGAGGTGGTCGGCGTCGCCTCGGTGGTCGATCGGAGCGGGGGAACCGTCGATTTTGGCGCGCCCTTTAGCGCCGCGATGACGATGCAAGTAACCGCGTGGGCGCCGGAGGAATGTCCGCTCTGCGAAGAGGGCGTTCCCGTCGTTAAGCCCGGCTCGCGAAAGAAACCCGCGTAACGATGATCGACGAACTCAGGACGTTCATAAACAACGACGCGCTCTTCGTCGCCGCGCTCGCCGCCGGCGCCGCGGCCGCGAGCGTGTTGGTCGGATGGCTGTTCGGCGCGCTCGTCAAGACGGCGCTCCGTCCGATGGTGGCGCGTTCCGAGAAGGATTTCGACGACCGCCTTCTCAAGATCGCGAGCTCGGGGAGCTTTCAAGTCGTCGTGATAGCGGGCGCCTACGTCGCGCTCGAGATCGTCGTGTGGGGGCTCGCCCTTCCGACGCCCGATAAGACGACGCTCGGCGAAGCGTATCCGTTCGCGACGTCGGCGATCGACGCGGCGCTCAAGGGGTTGTACGTCGTCCTGGTCGCCGTCGTGCTGGTCAAGGCGGTGCGCGCCGCCCGCGTCGGATTCGACTGGTACGCCGACAGAATCGGCGCGGAGGAGAATAAAAATCTCAGCGGAGGAATATTTCCGCTCGCCAAGAAACTCGCGAGCGTGGCGCTGTTCGCCTTGGCGGTCGTCGTCATACTCTCGAAGTTCGACGTCAACATTAGCGCGTTCATCGTTTCGCTCGGCGTCGGCTCGTTGGCGGTGGCGTTGGCGGCGCAAGAGACGATCTCGAATATGATTTCGGGCGTGATCATCGGGCTGGATCGCCCGTTCCGCGTGGGGGATTGGGTGAAGTTCGGCGACACGTTGACCGGCGAGGTCAAGGAGATCGGCGTCCGCTCGACGAAGATACTCGGACTCGAGGGGAAGCTGGTGATTATGCCCAACAACGACGCGCTCGCCGCGCGGGTGACGAACTTCCTCTATCCCGACGACAAAGGCAAGGTGTTGCTGGACGTGCCCGCGCCGATAGGGTGCGACGCCGAGGACGCGAAAAAGATCATACTCGCCGCCGCCTCCCGACACGCGGAGGTCCTCGCCGATCCCGCGCCCGTCGTCTTTCTTGTCGGGTTCGGTGAGTACTCGCTGAACTTCAAATTGATCGCGGCGGTCGATAAGTGGAACAAGGCGTTCCCGACCGGCGCCGAATTGCGAATGGAAATCTATCGAGACTTCGCCGAGGCGGGCATACCCGTGCCCGCGCCGATCCGCGAGGTGAAAATCACGAGCGACGATCGCCCCCCGAGCGAACGCGCCGAGGAATAGACCGACGTTATGAAGCTCTTTCTTCTTCTCGCCGTCGTCGCGAGCGCGGCGTTCGGGCAATCCGAGAACTCCTACGACGATCTTTTCGAGGACGCCTCCCTCCGAATCGATTACGCGCACGCGGGCGACGCCCGCTCCGAGGCGTTCTACCTCGAGGCGCTGAAACGCGAACCCTATTGGGGCGGCTCCAAGAAGCGGCTCGTCGAGCCGTTCGACTACGGCAAGCAGCGCGTCGAGCTTCGCCTCGCCGAGACCGACTCGCTTCTGTTCGCGAAGAACTACTCGACCCTCTTCTCCGAGTGGCGCACGACCGCCGAAGCGAAGCAGATCCCGGAAAGCTATCCCGAAGCCGTCACGACGCCGTTTCCGAAGGTCCCCGTGCGCGTCGTCTTCTATTCGCGAGACACGACGCGGCAATTCCAAGAGCGTCTCTCGTTCTTCCTCGAACCCGACCATATGTTTATCAGCGACGAGATGAACGTCGTGGCGCCGAGTTTCGAGGCGCATAAATCCGGCGACCCCGCCGTGAAAGCCGACATCGTTATCGTGCCCGAAGGATACGCCGCCGACGAAATGGAGACGTTTAAGGCGGACGCGATTAAGTTCGCGGGCGTTCTGTTTCGGTGCTCGCCGTTCAAGGAGCGCCGCGACGACTTCAACGTCTGGGGCGTGCTCGCGCCCTCGGAGGAGTCGGGCGTGGATAATCCCGGCAAGGGCGAGTGGCGAAACACCTTGATGAACGCGTCGTATCACACCTTCGGCATGGAGCGCTACCTCATGACCCGCGACTATCAAGCCGTTCGCGACGTCGCCGCCAACGCGCCGTACGACTTCATCTACATCCTCGCCAACTCGAAAAAATACGGCGGCGGATCGATCTACGGATTCTACTCGATGTGCGTGCGCGAGAACGTCGCCGAGGAATACATCTTCGTGCACGAGTTCGGGCACGGTTTCGCGTTCTTGGCGGACGAGTATTACGACAGCCACACCACCTACGAGGATTTCTATCCGCCCGGACGCGAGCCGCTCGAGCCGAACATCACCACCCTCGTCGATTTCGACTCGAAGTGGGCGTCGATGGTGAGCGAGGGAACGCCGATACCCACGCCGCCGACGGAAGAGTGGATCGACTCGGTCGGCGCGTTCGAGGGGGGCGGCTACGTGGCGCGCGGGGTCTTTCGTCCGACCTACGACTGCACGATGAAATCGACGACGTTCGATAATTTTTGCCCCGTTTGTCGTCGCGCCATCGAGACGATGATCGACTACTACGCGGAGGAGTAGCGTGAGCGTCGTTCGCGTCGAGCTCGCCTTCCACGAGCGCTTTTACGACGAAGTGAGCGGTTTGCCGTGGCGGCTCGATCTCGAGGACTGGGACGGCGCCGACGTTCGCTTCATCAATCGGGTGCGGAAGGGGGCGTCGCGACACCCCGTGCGGTTCGTAGAAGGCGGACGCTTCAATTACGCTCTCAAGCAAACTTCCCCCGAGTTCGCCAAGCGCGAGATCGAGAATTACCGACGCGTGCTCGCGCTCGGTCTCCACGCGCTGATCCCCGTCGGCTACGCGATCAACAAGCGCGACCCGATCTCCGTCGAGACGCCCGTCGGAACAATGTACGAGCCGGACGACGCCGCGTTCGTCGTTACCGCCCTCGAAGAGCGCGCGTTGCCGGAGTCCTATCTATTCCGCCTCGACTTTCGCGAGGAGAACGCGCGGATGATCCACGACGCCGTCGCGCAACTCTTCGCAACGCTCCACGCCAACGGCGTCTATTGGGGCGACGCCTCGATGGCGAACCTGCTCGTTCGGTTCTTCAAAGTTCGCGACGAGCGCGGGCGAGTGCGCACGGAGTTGAAGGCGGTTTTGGCGGACGCCGAGACGGTCGAGTTCCTCCCCGAAATGTCCGACGCGATGCGCGAGGAGGAGCTGGATTTCTTCTTCGAGTCGATGAGATGGATGCGCGAGGACTTGACCGAGGAGGGCGTGCGCGTTCGCGAGGCGACGGGCGAGAAGGCGATGCGGCGCATCCGACGCGAATACGAACGCCGCTATCGTTTGTTGAAAAACGTCGAACGGTTCGAGGAGGAGACGGGGTTGAACGTGCGACGAACGTTCGGACGCGTTGACTATAGCCGGCAGCTCGGCTCGCTGAAAGAGCAGATCGAAGAGCACCGCTGGTATCTCGGCGAGCGCGCGGGCGAGGAAACGGCGCTCCGGACCGCCGCGCGGGACTGGCTGGAGAACGTCTATAAACCGATCGTCGCCGAGTTTGAAAAATTGCGCGTCTTTGAATACTTTCCCTTCACCACCGCCTCGCGGCTCTATCTCGAGATTATGGGCCATAAATATTTTATGAGCCAAGAGGCGGGCGAGGACGTCGGCGTGAAAACGGCGATCGTCGATTACGCGAATAAGTTTCATCGGGAGGAAAAACCGAAGACGCTCTTGGAGAGAATCGGGAACGTCGTCTCGCGGTTTTTTAAGCCCCTACAAAAGGACGAGGACGAATGAAGGCGACGAACCCCGCGACCAATAAGCCGATAAAGGAATACGACGACCACACGGACGAGGAAGTCCGCCAAATGATCGAGCGCGCGCACCGCGCGTATCGGGAAGGTCTCGACGAGACGATCGCCTCGCGCGCGGCGAAAATGAAGCGCGCGGGGGAGGTCCTCCGCGAGCGGCGCGAGACGTACGCGAACTTGATGGTCGCCGAGATGGGCAAGCCGATCGCGCAGGCGAGAGGGGAGATCGACAAGTGCGCGTGGGTCTGCGACTACTACGCGGAGAACGCCGAATTGTTTCTCGCGGACGAACCAATCGAGACGGACGCCGCGAAGAGCTACGTCGCCTTCCGACCGATCGGCGTCGTGTTGGCGGTGATGCCGTGGAATTTTCCGTTCAGGCAAGTGTTCCGTTTCGCCGCGCCCGCGCTAACCGCGGGCAACGCGGGGATCCTCAAGCACGCCTCGAACGTGCCGGGATGCGCGCTCGCGATAGAGGAGTGCTTCCGCGACGCGGGTTTTTCACCCGATCTTTTCGGAACCGCGCTCGTTCCCTCCAAGCGCGTCGAGCCGATCATCCGACACCCGCTCGTTCGCGCCGCCACGCTTACGGGGAGTACGCCCGCCGGTAAGGCGGTCGCGAGAATCGCTGGCGAAGAGTTGAAAAAGACCGTGCTCGAGCTCGGCGGCAGCGATCCGTATGTTATTCTCGAGGACGCCGATCTCGAAGCGGCGGCGGAGACGTGCGCGACGTCGCGGCTCATCAACGGCGGACAGAGTTGCATCGCCGCGAAACGCTTCATCGTCGTCGAAGCCGCGTACGACGAGTTCCGCGAAAAATTTCTCGCCGCGATGAAGGCGAAAAAGATGGGCGATCCGACCGACGAGGCGAGCGACCTCGGTCCGCAGGCGACGAGCGCGTTGCGCGACGAACTCCACGAGCAAGTGCGGCAAAGCGTGGAGAAGGGCGCGACCGTCCCGCTCGGCGGCGAGGTTCCCGAGCGCGAGGGCGCGTGGTATCCGCCGACGGTGTTGGAGAAGGTCGAGCGGGGTATGCCCGCCTTCGACGACGAGCTGTTTGGTCCCGTCGCGCCGTTGATCAAGGTCGCGGACGAAGAGGCGGCGATCGAGGCGGCGAACGACACGCCGTTCGGATTGGGCGCGGCGGTCTTCACGCGCGACGAGGCGCGCGGCGAGCGGATCGCCAAGGAGCGCTTCGACGCGGGCGCGTGTTTCGTCAACGCGTTCGTCAAGTCGGATCCGCGACTGCCCTTCGGCGGCGTGAAGGAGTCGGGATACGGCAGAGAGCTTTCCGCGTTCGGGATGCGCGAGTTCCTCAACGTTAAAACGGTGTACGTCGCGTAGGGTGCCGGACGAGAAGGCCATATTGCTCCACGTTTGTTGCGCCCCGTGCGCGGCGCCGAGCGGCGAACGTTTGATGGACGCGGGCGACGACCCGACGCTCTTCTTCTCCAACTCGAACATCGCGCCCAAAGCGGAGTACGACAAACGCTTGGCGCATGCGAAAAAGCTCGCGGCGATTTGGGGCGTCCGACTGATCGAGGACGAGTACGACCACGAGGCGTGGCGCGAGACGGTCCGGGGCTATGAGGACGGACCCGAGCGGGGCGAGCGGTGCCGCCGTTGCTTCGCCTTCTCGCTGGCGCGCGCCAATCGTATGGCGGAGGAGCTCGGCGTCGCGCGCTTCACGACGACGCTCACGTTGAGTTCGCATAAAGTCTCGCGGATGGTCTTCGAGGCGGGGGCGCGCCACGAGCGTTACGAGCCGCACAATTTTAAGAAGAAGAACGGCGAGCGCCGAAGCCGCGAGTTGTGCGATCTCTACGACCTTTATCGGCAGGACTACTGCGGGTGCGAGTTTAGTTTGCGGGACCGTGAACGCGCCGCGAGAGCTCGCGCGGAATCCGTCGGCGCCGAGTAGCCGCTTTCCTCTCGCAAGAAAATTTCGGATATTGCAAAATTCTATGATCGCGCGCACCACATATCCGTTCGTCCTCGCGGCGTTGGCGCTCCTCTTCGGATGCGGCGCGCCCGACACGGTGTACACCGTCGGGAACGGCGTGAACTTGAAGGCGTATCACTACGTGTACGTCGAGCCGGCGAAGGTGTACGACAAGTTCGCGGCGGACGTGTACGTCGAGCAACTCTTCTCGGGCGTCGGAATGACAGCGCTGGACGGCGCGGATTACGAGGCGCTTCCGCCCGAGGAAAAGGAAAAGGCGATGCGGTGCCGTTTGAAGTTTATCACGGTCTCGGAACAATCGACCGCGATGATCGAATGTCACGACGCGGCGGGCGCGCGTCTCTACACGGGCTACGGCGAGACCGACTCGTGGACGGACGCCGAGCGCGCGCACGAGGCGTACTACGAGGCGTTTGAAGGATTCGCCTACTTACGCCGCGCCAACTAACCCGCCGCCCGCGGCTCCAACGAGATTGCTATGTCCCAAAGAATACCCGTCATCGCCGTCGTCGGCAGACCGAACGTCGGCAAATCGACTTTGTTCAATCGTCTAATCGGTAAACGCGAGGCGATTGTGGACGACGTACCGGGCGTGACGCGCGATCGAACGTTCGGCGACGCCGAGTGGGCGGGCAAGTATTTCCGCGTGACCGATACGGGCGGATACGTGCCCGACTCGGACGACTTGTTCGACACCGTCGTGCGCGAGCAGGTCGAGAAGGCGATCTCCGAATCCGACCGACTGATCTTTCTCGTGGACGCTCGCGACGGCGTCACCGCCGTCGATCGCGAGGTGGCGAGCATCCTCCGACGAGCCGGGCGCGACGTGATCCTCGCCGTCAACAAAGTCGATTCCGAAAATTACGAGGCGCAAGCCGCCGAGTTCTACGAATTGGGGCTGGGCGAAATCTATCCGATCTCCGCGCTCAACGGCAGGACGCTCGGCGATATGCTCGACGCCCTTGTCGAGGATTTTCCCGAAGGGGAATACGAGCCGGATGAAAAGGAGCTTCGCATCGCCGTCGTCGGCAGACCCAACGCGGGGAAATCGTCGCTCGTCAACGCGTTGCTCGGCGAACAACGCAGCGTCGTCACCGATATCCCCGGCGCCACGCGCGACAAGCTCGACTCGACGCTGAAGCACAACGGCGAGGAAATTACGCTCGTGGATACGGCGGGCTTGCGAAAGCGGAGCCGCGTAAAAGAGCAGATCGAGTACTTCTCCAACGTCCGCACCTTTATGGCGATCGCCGAATCGACCGTCTCGATTGTGTTGGTGGACGCGATCGAGGGCTTCGAGCGGCAGGACCAAAACGTGGTGGAGGAGGCGGTGCGTCGGCGGAAGGGCTTGATAATCGCGGTCAACAAGTGGGACGCGATCGAGAAGGACCACACGACCGCGCGCGAGTGGGAGCTCGAGATGCGTCATAAACTCGGGTCGATCGACTATGCGCCGATCGTCTTCGTCTCCGCGCTCAAGAAGCAACGAGTCTTTAAACTGATCGACGTCGCCAAGCGGGTGCACGAGGAGCGGAAGAAAAAGATTCCGACGAGCGAGCTGAACGACAAGCTGTTGCCGATCATAGAGGCGACGCCGCCGCCCGCCTCCCCTTCGGGACGCGAGGTGAAGGTTAAGTTCGTCAACCAAGTCGGGAACGCATATCCCGTCTTCATCTTTTTCGCGAACTATCCGCAACATATACCCGACGCCTACGTCAGATTTTTAGAGAAGGCGATCCGAAAAGAGTTTGGATTCGAAGGCGTACCGTTCACGATATCGACGAGGAAGAAATGAGCGAACGAAAAACGATTGTGATCGTCGGCGGAAACGCGGCGGGACCCGCGGCGGCGGCGAAAGCCAAGCGCGTCGATCCCGACGCGGACGTGCTGATGATCGAGCAAAACGAATTTATCTCGACGGGCACGTGCGAATTGCCCTACGTCGTTTCCGGCGAGGTCTCCTCGCACGAGAAGATTGTGTACTTCGACGCCGCGTCGTTCGAGGAGAAGAAGGGCGCGCGCGTGAGCGTTCGGTCGCGAGTCGAGGAGATTGATCGGAAGGCGCGCGAGGTGACCGTCCGCAACCTGAACGACGACTCGACGTGGCGGCAACGGTACGATAAGCTGATCCTCGCGACGGGGTCGGTCGCTAAAAGCGTTCCGCCGATTCCCTCGGACGCGACGAACGTTTTTCGGCTCAAGTCGGTTCCGCACGTCGTCGAGCTTAAGAAGTATATCGAGCGCGAGAAGCCGGAAAGCGCCGTCGTGATCGGCTCGGGCTACATTGGTTTGGAGACGGCCGAGGCGTTCCGGAAGCTGGATTGCGACGTGAAGATCGTGGAGCTGACGCCGGAGCCGATGCCGCAAGCCGAGCGCGAGATCCGGAAGCTCGTCGAGACAACGCTCGAAGACGAGGGCGTCGAGTTTCTCGGCGGCGTCGAGGACCTCGAATCGTTCGTCGAGGAGGGGAGGATCGTCCGACTCAAGGCGGGCGGGAAGCGTTTCGAGGCGGACGTCGTTGTCGTTTCCGCGGGCGTGGCGCCGGAGACGCGACTCGCGCAAAACGCGGGACTCGAGGTGGGCGACGCGGGGGCGCTGAAGGTTGACAACGCGATGCGGACGTCGGATCCGAACATCTACGCGGCGGGCGACTGCGCGGAGGTCGTCAACGCGATCACGCTCCGACCCGACTACATTCCCCTCGCTTCCTACGCGCGCGACGGCGGTTACACGGCGGGCGAGAACGCGGCGGGGGGCGCCGCGCGTTTTCGTCCCGTTTTCCGGAACGCGTCGATGCGACTCTTCGACCGCTTCTACGCGGGCGTCGGGTTAACGACGGCGGAGGCGGAAAAGGCGGGTTTTGCGATCGCCGAGGCCCACGCGACGGCGTTCAACCGCGTGCACGTGATGCCCGGTGCGGGGAAGGTCTTCGGGAAAATCATTTTCGAGAAGGACTCGAAGCGCCCGCTCGGCGGCGCCTTCTTCGGAGGACGCGAGGTGAGCGGCTACGTGGACGTCGTTTCCACGCTGATCGCGCACAAGCTCCCCGCGACCGCGTTGGCGGAAGCGGAATACAATTACAATCCGCCCCTTTCGCCGTTCCTCAATCTTCTCACGCTCCTCGGCAAGAAGGCGGGCGCGTAGCCGAACGCGTTCGGGTATAAAAAAAGCGGCGGGGATTCGCGTCCTCGCCGCTTTCTCGCGTTTAAACGGTTCGTCGTTACTTCAGGTAAATCATCCGCATCGTTTCGGTGTAGTCGCCCGCTTCTACGCGATAGACGTACACGCCGCTCGGCAAGTTATGCGGCGCGAAGGTCGCCTCGTGCCATCCCGCGCGGAGTTCGCGATCGACGAGCACGGCTATTTGCTGACCGAGCGCGTTGAAGATCGTGAGCTTCGTTTGCGCGGCTTCGGGGAGTCCGAAGCGGATGGTGGTGGCGGGGTTGAACGGGTTCGGGAAATTCTGAACGACTTGGAATTCCTCGACGACGCTCAAGTCCTCGACGAAGGTGACAAGATCGACGTTCGCCGTTTGGGATTCGCCTCGACCGCCCGCGGCGTTGTAGGCGACGACGCGGTAGGCGTAGTTCGCCTCGACGTCGGGCACGGTCGCGTCGTCGTAAGTCGTCGCGTCCGCGCCGACCGTGTCGATCGGCTCGAAGGCGCTTTGCTCGGGCGTTTGCCGTTCGATTATGAAGCCGTCCTCGTCGTCGGAGTTGTCGGTCCACTCGAGCCGTACGGCGCCGACGCCCGTCGCCGTCGCGGTGAGTCCCGACGGGGCGGCGATCGCGTTGAAGACGTTCTCGTGATAGGCGCCGAGCGTGGTGTACACGCCCGGGAGCGGATCCCACGCGTAGTTCGTTTCGTTAAGCGGGTCTTCGGGGTAGGCGTAGAAAACGCACTTCGCCATCGCGTTTGGGTCCGCCTCGCTGTTTCCGAAGCTCGACCAGACGCAGAGGTTGATCTTCTCGGCGCCGGAGAAGACCGTCTTGGGAATCTTTACTTCGTAGAAATACGGCGGCGTGCCGTCGGCGTTACCGTAACCCGGAATCACGTCCGCGGTCGCGTCGGACGCCTCGACGGCCGCGCCCGTCGCCCAGCTTGAACCGTTCCATTGACGCGAGTAGGTCGCCATACCGTGCCCGCGTTTGCGGACGAAGAAATCGGGCCGGGTCGGGAAGTCGTACTTAACGTGAAAGGCGTCGGGGTCGAGCG
>WJMR01000411.1 GCA_014727845.1 Ignavibacteriales bacterium | reverse complement strand
CGAAACGTCGGTGCGCAAGCCGGGCGGAAGGGAATCGACGAAATCCGTTTCGTTGAGACCCCACCGCTTCCGATAGAGATAGGTGAAGTAATCTTGGATGCGCGACTGGAGCTCGAAGGGCAGGCGGCGTTGTTGCACGATGGCTTTGAGCCGATCCATATTGCCGAGGTAGAGCGCCTTCGCGGGATCCTTGGTGGAGAGGAGCGAGGCGATGTTGCCGATGACGGTGCCGTAGAGCGCGACGCCGAAGACCATCAACCCCATCGCGAAAACCATCTGGAGATCGTTCTCGGGGGTGATGTCGCCGTAGCCGACGGTGGTGACGGTTACGATGCTCCAATAGAGCGAGTGGAGATAGTGTGAGAATTTATCGACGACGTCGGGTTCGGGGTGAACGACGCTCCAGCCGCAGGCGAGCCAGTGGACGACGAGCATATACCAGACGGCGAAGAATCCGAGCTTGAAGTAGTCGCCGTAGCGGAGCGCCCGCTCGCGCACTTCGGCCATCGTGCGACCGACGCGCGCCAGCTTAACGAGCCGCAGCATATCGAACCACGCGCTACCGAATGCGAATCCAAAGGGCAACGCGGCGACGACGTCCACGACGAACCACACGGTGCGGTTGCCGCGCGCGCCGAACGTCGAGTCGCGATCCTCCCGACGGTGGCGTTCGTAGTTAATCGCCGCGTCCGCCGCGAAAACGACCGTCGTGATCCAGTAGATCGATTCATAGGCGACGTTGTGGTAGAGCCCCAGCGCGAGCTTCGCGGGCACGAGCGCGCCCAACACGATCGCCGAAACGTCCACGACGCCGCGCCACGCAAAGTATGCTATCTGCCGATCCCCTGTCTTCATCTCTCGCATTGTTGTTTTTATTCATTGTATTATCGGAGAGGCGCGGGGATAATTAACGGGCGGGAAAAAGGAAACGGCGCGCCGACCGTACGCCGACGCGCCGCAATTTCGAGCGGGTAACGCCGCTTGGACGATCAGTAATACACGCGCCGAATCTCGATGACCTCGGCGTTCGGGTCGCGCTCCTTCAGGAACTCGACGAACTCGGCGTTCAGATACGTGTGGTTGTCTTTCTCGAATTGCTTAAGCAAGTCGCGGATCTCCTCCTCCTCGAGCGAGCTCTTAAAGTAGTTTTTCTCCTGTTGGTCGTCGAAAATCCGGTAGTAGTAAAACTTCTCCGCCATGTCGTTTTCTAACCTCGATCGTTATACGAGAATTTTGTCCGCGTGCATGATGTCCGAAAACGCCTCGTTCTTGATCGCTTCGGCGTTCTTGCGCGCCAACGAGAGCGCGTTGACAATGTATCGGTTGGCGACGAAGACTTTGCGCTGGTCTTCGGTCGCCTCTTGCAACAGCAAGTAGCCGATGACAATATACGAATATAACTCGACGATGTCCTTCGCCGCCACTTCCTGGAACGTCGGGTCTTTTTTATCCAGCACGAACTTGAGCGAGGATTTATAAATCTCGCGGATGTCCTTCAGGAACGTGTCGAGTCGCTCCAAGCCGCCTTTATATTCCTTGGCGCCCCACTCCTCGAATTGCTCCTTCATCACGTCGTTAAGTACGGGACCCGTCGCCGCGACGATCTGCAACTGCGAAGTTCCCTCGTAGATGTTCGTGATGCGGGCGTCGCGCGCGAGGCGCTCGACTTTGAACTCCCGCATATAGCCCGTGCCGCCGTGGATCTGCAGCGAGTCGTAGGAGACGGTGTTGGCGCCCTCGGCGCAGATGAACTTCGAGAGGGGCGTCAGCAAGTTCGCCATTCGGGTGTATTTCTTCGCCTCGATGTTCTGTTCGACGAACGACTCGCCGTTCGCCTTCTTCCGCGCGATCAGCTCTTCGGTTTTTTCCTTCATATCGACGAAATACGTCGAATAGTAGAAGAGAGAGCGCATGCTTTCGAGTCGGACGCGCATATCGATGAGGATGTTGGCGACCGCCGGCAACTCGTAGATCGGTTTGCCGAACTGCTCGCGCTCTTTGGCGTATTTGAGCGCCTCCTCGTAGGCGGCTTGCGCCACGCCGAGCGCCTGCGCGCTTACGCCCATCCGCGCGCGGTACATCAAATCGAAGACGTACTTAATCAATCCGAATTTCCGATTGCCGACGAGCTTTGCCGGCGTGTCGTTGAACTGCATCTCGCATGTCGGGGAGCCGTGGATGCCGAGCTTGTTCTCGATGCGTCGGATGACGACCGAATCGTCGGCGTGGGCGGCGAAGAGACTTAAGCCGCGGGCGTCCTTCGTGCCCTGCTCGCTCCTCGCCAAGACGAGCAGCCCTTCGCCGTTGCCGTTGGTGATGAAGCGCTTAACGCCGCGAAGCCGCCATTGCCCTTGCTCGTCCTGATACGCGTGGGTCTTTACGGCTTGCAAATCGCTGCCCGCGTCCGGCTCGGTGAGCGCCATCGCGCCCGTATAGTCGCCCGTCGCGAACTTCGGGAGGAACTCGTCCTTGATGAAATCGTCGGCGAACTTGTTGATCGTGTCGGCGATGTCCTGCAAGCCGAACAGGTTCATCAGCGAGGCGTCGGCGCGCGCGACGCCCGCATCACGAACATCTACGAGGGAACTTCGCAGT
>WJMR01000410.1 GCA_014727845.1 Ignavibacteriales bacterium | reverse complement strand
GAGCGACGACCTACCATCTCGAAGGAGGGGCGAAACGGGGGTTCTCTTTTGCGGAGCGACGACCAACCAACTCGAAGGAGGGTCGAAGCGGGGGGCCGCGAGCGCCGCAGAGCGGCGTCGGGCTTGGATAGGCGCGGTTTTCGGGATTCCTTTGGCGGTCGTATATTGCGGGTATGGTTACCAAAGAATTGTTGAAGGCGTTGCGCTGTCCCGAGACGAAGGCGCCGCTCGTGCTCGACGGCGAATGGCTCGTCTCGACCGACGCGGCGTCGCGACGACGCTACCGCATCGAGGGGGACGTGCCGATTATGCTGATCGACGAATCCGAAACGCTGGACGAGGCGACGTGGCGGTCGGCGATGGAGCGCGGCGAACGGACGGACGCGTAGCGGTTATTTCCCGAGATCCGGCTCCTCGGCCAACATCTCCTCGAGCTCCTCTTCGAAGTCCTCGGCGAGGTAGCGGTGGAATCCCTCGCGCGCCTTCTTCGCCTCGGCGCGGTTCGAGAAGAAATAACGGAGGAATCCGCCGAACGCCTCGATTGTCTCGGGGCTAAGCAGGTGCTCGATTTTGCAGGCGTCGTCCTTCGCCGTTCCTTCCGGCAACTCGAGGATTTCCGCGAAGAACTTCCGAGCGGCGCGGCGGGCGGCGAGTGTTTTGGCGACGATCGTTCTCGCGGCCGGCGTAAGCACGAGGAACTTATTGTCGTCCTCGTCGAGGTAGCCCCGCTCCTTCAGCTTCTTCAGCGTGATGAACGCGCTGCCCCGCGTGATCTTCAGCCGCTTACCCACGTCGGAAGCGCGCGCGTAGCCCTTCTCGCGCTTCAACTCGTACACCGCCGCGAGATGTTGCACGCCGCTGTGCGTGAGTTCCGTGTCCTCGAATTTCTTCCAGGTTTCCATGTCGTTCCGTTTTATCGATAGTACTCGCGTATAAAAAATATAGCGCTTTTTAGAATATATGATATAGCGTGAACGGACTATTTTGTGGCGGGATTTCAACGCGGCGACAAGCGCGGGACGGCTTTCATATCCAACCCACGCTCGCGCTACAATTGGAGAAACGTCTTTGGGAGCGACCCGCCGAAGTCGTATGTTACGCTTGTCGGACGCGGGATTGCGGGCGGCGGTTCCGGCGCCTATCCGTCGATCGCGCGTCCGCATAATCCGAAGAAAGCGCGCCGTCAACTATTATCAACGCAAAGCGAGGAACCGTTATGATCGTAACAACGCTCGACCGTCTCGACCGCTACGCCGCCCTCAATCCGCTGATGGAGCGGGCTACCGCCTTCCTTCGCCGCGAGGATTTGGCGACGTTGCCCGAGGGGGAACACGAGATCGAGGGTCGTCGTCTTTTCGCCGTCGTCGTGCGCGCGAAGGGCAAGGGCAAAGCCGCGGCGCGACTGGAGACGCACAAGAACTACGCGGACATCCAATACACGATCTCGGGCGACGACGCGATCGGGTATTTACCCGCCGCCGAACTTACGCGACCCGACGGCGACTACGACGCCGAAAAAGACTTGGCGTTTTATCGGGACGCGCCCGCCGCCTACGTCCCCTGTCCGCCCGGAACCGCGTCGATCTACTTTCCCGAGGACGCGCACGCGCCGATGGCGACCGACGACGAGCTACATAAGATCATCGTGAAAATGCAGGTGTGAAAAGCTTCGGCGCGCGGATGAGCCGACGCGCTACGCTTTGCCCGTCGAGCCGAAGCCGCCTTCGCCTCGGTCGCTCTCGGAGAGGCGGTCGGTTGCTCGGATCTCGCACCGGACGACGCTCGCCACAATCAGTTGCGCGACGCGATCGCCACGCTCGACGACGAACGTCTCGGCGCCGTGGTTGACGAGGATGATCTTGATCTCGCCTCGGTAGTCCGAATCGATCGTGCCGGGCGCGTTGAGAACGGTGACGCCGCGCTCGAGCGCCAAGCCGCTGCGCGGGCGCGTCTGGAGTTCGTAGCCGTCGGGAATCTCGACGGCGAGGCCGGTCGGGACGGCGGCGCGCTCGCCCGGCGCCAACGCGAGCGGACGGGCGACGGCGGCGCGGACGTCCATACCCGCGCTACCCGCCGTTTTATATTCCGGAAGCGGGACGTCGTCGAATTCTCGCGTTAGGCGTTTGAACTTAATTACGGTCATCGTCCGGTTCCTTCGGTTCGGTCGCGTCCTTCGGTTCGGTCGCGTCGGATTTCCTCCCTCTGATCCGCGCGATCACCCGCTTAATTTCGCTCGGTTCGACGGCGCGGGAGAGGGCGAGGAGCGCGGCGAACGCGGCGAGCAGCGCGATCTTCTCGAACCACGTCGCGTCCAACAATTCTATCGCGCCGCCGGGAGTGGCGACGGGCGCCGATTCCGCCAACCAAAAATAATACGCCCCGGCAACCATACCGACGGCGAGGAATATCCGACCGATCTTTCCCCACTCGTAGTCGATCCGATAGTAGCGACGCGTAACGACGAAGAAGCCGAGCGCCATCGCAAAATACGCCGCGAGCGTCGCCAACGCCGCGCCCGTTACGCCGTATTCCGGAACGAGCGCGAAGTTCGCGCCGACGTTGATCGCCGCGCAGACGCCCATGATTATCGGGGCGGGCAAGCTCTTCTCCTTGATGTAGAGACCGGCGACGAAGTTGACGTAGAACCCGTAGAATAGGTAGCCGAGCAGGATGATCGGGATGATGTGCAATCCGCCCCAATAGCGCCATCCGATAAGCGATTTGCCCGCTATTTGAAACTGAATGATGTCGGGGATGAAAAGCGAGACGGCGACGAGGATGACCGCGCCCGCGAGCGTGAAGAGCGTGAGGACTTTCGCGAAGAGCTTCTTGGCGCCCGGCTCTTCGGCGCTTTGGAGGAAGAACGGCTGCCAAGCGTATTGGAACATCGAGACGAAGAGCATCATAAAGACGCCCATCTTGTAGTTCGCTTGATAGACGCCGAGCGTGGCGCGTCCCGCCAACCGTTCGACGATCGGGCGATCGACCACCTGCATTAGCACGGCGGCGACGGAGGCGGGGAAGTAGGGGAATCCGAATTTCATGAAGCGTTTGTAGAGCGTCCAATCGAAGCGGAACGTGAAGTTCCCGACGATGTAGGGCGCGAGCCAGAGGAGCGAGAGCGCCGAGGCGGCGACGTTGCTGATGAAGATCGCCTCGATTCCCCAACCCCACACGACGATCAGCAGAATGTTCAACCCGACGTTCACGAGTATCGATACGATTTTGATCGTCGAGAAGAGCAGCGCCTTGTTTTTGAGCCGCAGATGGATGAACGGCACCCAGCAGAGCGCGTCGAGCGCGACGATTGCCGCCACCCAGTAGATAAGCGGAATCCGCGCCGGCTCGAGATTCATCAATCCGCCGACCGACGGAGCGAAGTAGGCGAGCGCGGCGGTGAGAAACGCCGACGTTGTGACGATCGACAAGAGGATCGTCGAGAAGGTTTCCTTGCGTTTCGATTTCAGCTCGGGCAAGGAGGCGAACTTGAGATACGCCGCGTCCATGCCGTAGATATAGGCGACCGAGAGGAAGGCGACGTAGGCGTAGAGGTGGGCGACGACGCCGTATTCGGCGGGGTCGAAGATGTTGGTGTAGAACGGAACGAGGACGAAGTTGATGAACCGCCCGAGCATAATGCTCAAGCCGTAGAGGAGCGTGTCCTTCGAGAGTCGCTTAATCTTATCGAACATCGTGGTTAATCGGGCGCGACGATCGCGGAGCAGTCGAACGCCTTGGCGCTCGTGGTTATCGCGCCGACGGAGATAAACTCCACGCCCGTTTCGGCGATGGCGCGCACGGTCTCGAGCGTCACGCCGCCGCTCGCCTCGGTTTCCGCCGCGCCGTCCACGACGAGAACCGCCTCGGCGATAAGCGCGACGTCGAAATTGTCGAACATAATCCGATCGACGCCGACGAGGAGCGCCTCGCGGACTTCGATCAGGTTTTTCGTCTCGACTTCGATGGGGAGCGATCTCGCGGCGCGCTCATTGTGGCGGCGGCACCGTTGAACCGCGCGAGTGAGCGAGCCGGCCGCGGCGATATGGTTTTCCTTTATTAGGTATTGGTCGTAGAGTCCGAAACGGTGGTTGGTCGCTCCGCCGAGTCGCGTCGCCCATTTCTCGAGATCGCGCAAGCCGGGCGTGGTTTTCCGCGTGTCGAGTATCGTCGCCTTCGTTCCCTCGACCGCTTCGACGAATCGCCGCGCCATCGTGGCGACGCCGCTTAAGCGTTGGATGAAATTCAGCGCCGTCCGTTCCCCCGTGAGCGCGGTGGAGGCGAAGCCCGCGAACTCGGCGATCGATTGGCCCAACGAGGCGCGCTCGCCGTCGCTTACGTTCGGCTCGAAAATAAACTCGGGATCGAGTTGGAGGAAGACTTCCTTGGCGACCGCCATACCCGCGACGACGGCGTCGTCTTTGGCGACGATCTCGCCTCGGACGCGCCGCTCGCCCTCATAGACCGCGTCGGTCGTGGCGTCGCCTTCGCGGATATCCTCCGCCAACGCCCGCTCCACCGCGTCCATCATAGGTCCGCGGTTCGGCGGCTCGATATGCGAGCGGTTATTTTTTATAATATTCCTCGACGAGTTCCAAAAAGAACGCCGGCGGTCGCGCGGGTTTCAAATTCTCGGCTCGCACGAACGCGTGTTCGGTGTGCCCCGTCG
The DNA here is from genome assembly GCA_014727845.1 of Ignavibacteriales bacterium. Taxonomy (GTDB): domain Bacteria; phylum Bacteroidota; class Ignavibacteria; order Ignavibacteriales; family Ignavibacteriaceae; genus WJMR01. The sequence goes on along the minus strand of WJMR01000410.1, from coordinate 1,064 downwards.
CCACGAGTCGTTCCGCCTCCTTTTCCCCCGTTACGACGCGATAGTCGATCCTTAGCTTCGCCGTCGGCATGGCTTCCATCCGCGCCTCGACGCGCAACAGGTCGTCGTATTCGGCGGGCGCGCGATAGTCGATAGCCGCCGAGCGGACGGGCAGGAGATATCCCTCCTCCTCCAATTTCTTATAGGGGAACCCGATAGCGCGGAGCATCTCGGCTCTGCCGACCTCGAAGTAGGCGAGATAGACGCCGTTATAGACGACGCCCATCCGATCGGTTTCCGCGTATCGGACGCGTATTTCGGCGACGTTCGTAATCATCGAGGCGCTACTCGCGATACTCGCCCATCCGCCCGAACTTCTCGATGCGCTTATCGAGAAGGCGGTCGGGGTTGATTTTCTTGACGCGTTCGAGCTCCTCGAGCAACGTCGCCTTGAGCGTGGCGGCGGCTTGGTCGGGATCTTTATGCGCGCCGCCGACGGGCTCGGGCACGATCCGATCGATGACGCCGTGTTCGAGCAAATCCTCGGCGGTGAGCTTGAGCGCCTCGGCGGCTTGCTCCTTGTAATCCCAGCTGCGCCAGAGGATCGACGAGCAGCTCTCCGGCGAGATGACCGAATACCAGCAGTTCTCCAGCATCAAAATCCTGTCGCCGACGCCGATGCCGAGCGCGCCGCCCGAGGCGCCCTCGCCGATAACGACGACGATAATCGGGACGCGAAGCCGCGCCATTTCCAAGAGGTTCCTCGCGATTGCCTCGGCTTGCCCCCGCTCTTCGGCTTCGATGCCGGGATAGGCGCCGGGCGTGTCGAGCATCGTGATCACGGGTCGTTTGAACTTCTCGGCGAGTTTCATCAGGCGGAGCGCCTTCCGATAGCCCTCGGGGTTCGCCATCCCGAAGTTCCGATAGAGGTTCTCCTTCGTGTCCCTGCCTTTTTGATGACCGATCACCATCATGCGCTCGCCGCCGATCTTCGCCAATCCGCCGACGATCGCTTTGTCGTCCTTAAAAACGCGGTCGCCGCGTAGCTCGACGAACTCGTCGGCGATTTTGTAGATGTAGTCGAG
>WJMR01000409.1 GCA_014727845.1 Ignavibacteriales bacterium | reverse complement strand
TCGCGGCGGCGTCGAACGAGCAGGCGCAGGGCATCATGCAGATCAACACGGGCTTGAGCCAGGTCGATAAGGTGACGCAGCAGAACACGGCGAACGCCGAGGAGAGCGCGTCGGCGTCGCAGGAGCTCAACGGCCAAGCGGGAAACCTCCGCGAGATGCTCACGCAGTTCACGCTCAAGAACGGCGCCCGCGCGAAACGAATCGAAGGACGCGCGAAAGAAACGAAGAAACTCGGCGAGGCGAAGAAGGTCTCGCAAGAAGACGCTCGAGCCAAGATCGACAAGGCGCGCGAGGAATACCGACAAGCGCACGACAAGAACGAGTCGGACGACGACGAGAAGTCCGAGAAAGCGAATAAGAAGTCGGTCGAGGCGGACGGCGTTAAGATGGTTTCGCCCGACGACGTGATTAAGTTAGACGACGATGAATTCGGTAAATACTCCGAGTAGTCGTTTTACCGGCGAGGCGGGCGGCGTTCGCGTCGTCCGCCGGCGCCGTTAATCAGAAGGCACCAACTATCGGGGATAAGGCAGTATGGAAAAGGTAGAAAGCGGGTTGCGGACGCTCATCGTCGAGGACGACGTGGTAAGTCGCTTCACGCTTCAGAAATTACTTTCGCGATACGGGAGGACCGACGTGACGGTCAACGGTATCGAAGCGGTCGAAGCGTTTACGGCGGCGTTGGAGGAGGACGACCCCTACGACGCGATTATGCTCGACATTATGATGCCCGAGATGGACGGTCAACAGGCGCTGAAGGAGATTCGGAAAATCGAGTCGGAGCGCGACGTTCCGCCCGGACGCGAGACGAAGATTGTGATGGTCACCGCGTTGGACACGCCGCGCGACGTCATCGAGTCGTTCTATCGGGGCGGTTGCTCGTCCTACGTCGTTAAACCGATCGAGCGACGGAAGATTTACGAAACGCTACGGGACATCGGCTTGCCGATCGATTAATACGAACGCTTGCGTTTAACGCCCTCGCGTCGTTACCTTCCTTTTATAAATGGGCGCAATTTATTAGTTGGCGAATACTCTATGAAAACGTTACGGATAATTCTTCTCGTCGGATTGGCGGCAATCCTCGGTTGCGGCGACGGCGGCGACGGAAACGGCGACGAGAGCAAAGAGCGAATCATCTACAATCTCGGCGACGTGGTCTTCAATCCCGCGGGCGGCGGCAATCGGATTATGATCGTCTCGATGGCGTTCGAGGTGCTCGATCCCGAGGACACCGTGAAGCTCCGCGAGAAGGACGTCATCGTCAAGGACGTCATCCTCACCACCGTCTCGCAAAAGCGATTGAATCATCTCTTCTCCCCCGGCTATAAGGACACGCTGAAAAACGAACTCCTCGAAAACCTTCTCTTCGAACTCGAGGACGTTTCCATCGATCGCGTCTATTTTACGAAGTACGTCGTACAATAAAAACGCGCCGCCGAGCTGTTCCCGACGGCGCGCGAGTGTATGAACCTCCGACTTACTTCGCCATAAGATAGACGGGCTTCACGATTCCCCCCTTGCTCACGTAGTCGATCACCTCGAACGCGACGACGATCGTATCGCCCGGTTTTCCGTAGGGCGCGAGATCGACGGTCGTTTTTGTGTCGTGGTAGGAGGGTTGTTCGTCGCTCGGATATCCGAAGCGCTCCGCCTCCTCGCCGTTAATCCACATGCGGTAGGCGTTGTTGACGCCCTCGGCGACGAGCGTAATCTCGCGTTCCTTCCAATCGGCGGGAATCTCGATTGTTTTCCGATACCAGGCGACTCCGTCGAAATCGTAACCTTGGCTTTCCCAATCCTTGGCGATCTCCAGCTCCGCCCACGCGGCGTCGTCGAAGTCGGTCGCTTGCCAATCTTCCTTCGCGCCGATCGTGTCGGGATCGAGCGCGAACCGCCACGTACCCTCCACGTCGCGGAACTCGGCGGCGCGTAGTACGGAGAAGGCGGCGAGCGTCGAGTCGGTTATCGTCGTCGCGGGGAAGTTCGTCGAGTCGCGGTCGAGCACGGCGCGAACCGTTTCCGCGAAGACCCACCGACCGCCGTCGGTGTCGAGGTTAAACGAGTAGCCGATCAGCGCGCCTTCGCCGAGTCTCGTCGCGAAGGCGAAATCGTAGGCGATCACGTCGGCGAGATCGTGAAAGCGGAACCAGCGAACGGCGGGGTCCACTTCGTCGCGCAAGCCGTTCGCCTCGACGGGCACGGGACGGTGGCGGTCGGCGACGAGATCGAATTGCAGAAGCTCCAACGTGCGCGCGGCGGCGAGGGAGTCCTTCGCCCACGCGGGACTGACGAGCGGCGCGCCCGCCCAAATCATCACGTCCTCGAAGCCCATACCGCCGGGGTATTGGTTGGGAATCAGCGTCACGACGCCGCCGCGTTTGGCGTAATCGACGACGTTCTTCGTCAGTGCGTCGGTAATCAAGAGGGGCGCCTCGTTCGGATCGAGCGTCGCGATCGAGTCGTCCACGATCGGCGCCGCGCTCGGATATTCGGCGAAGGTGGCGCCTAAATCAAGATACGAGCTATCGACGTATCGTAGCGGGACGTCGAGCGAAGCGTCGTAGCCCCACTCGTCTCGCCACTTGAGAAGCTCCGGCGCGAACTCGGCGATCGGTAGCGACGGGTCGCGGTCGGCGACGTCGGCGACCGTAACGGGCGGTTTGGTGTGCGCGCCGAGCCAATCGAGGTCTTCGGGCGTCCACCGCGGTCCGGAAACATGATCGATGATACCACAGCTAATGAGGTTGACGTCGCGCTGGAGGAGGATCGTCCAGCCGGCGTAGCGTGGATCGGCTTGCATCAGCTCGATCTGGAACCGCCGCATGCCCTCGGCGAAGTCGAGCGATTGCGGGAGGAGGTGATCCTTGACGACGTCCTCGTCCTCGGCGAGTCGATCCTTGAATTTGCCGCGGAGTCGCTTCTCGACTCCAAGCATCGACGCGAAGTAGCGCGGATACCAGTTTGCGAGCGTGTCCCCCTCGTGCGGCTCGTCGGAACCGAGCAATCCCGCCCACAACGGTTCGTCCTCCTTAACGCGCAACCACTTCTCCGAGTCGTGCCACACGTTCGCGGTCATCGATTCGCCGATGATGTACGGCTTCGGGGGGAGCGTGTCGAGCGTCTTCGGAAGATCGATCAGCGTGTAGCGCGCCCACGCGTCGTTGTTGAAGTAGTTGTCCTCGCCGTACCAGTCGGCTATTTCGAGATCGCTCAACCAGAACCACGAGCTGTTGTCTTGGATCGGCGTGTCGGTCATCCGTCGCGCCATAAGCACGAGCTCGCGCATCACGTTCTTGTTCTCGACGCCCGCCTCGACGGTCATCGAGCGGAGAACGATCGACGGGTGGTTCCGGTCGCGTTTCATAAACGACTCGTATTGTCGATCGAGCGTGGGGAATTGCGGAAGCAAATATTTGACATGCCACGAAGGATACTCCTGCCACAGCAGCATTCCCATCTCGTCGGCGATGTCGTAGTAGTAATCGGGCATCACCATCAAGCAAATAGTGACGGCGTTGAATCCCGCGTCGAGGAGATAAGCGAACTCTTGCCGGACGGTCTCCGGCGGCGGCGCGGGCGCGACAATGCGGGGGTAGGCGCCCCACGTAAGCGTCGAGCGGAACTCGACCGGCTCTCCGTTCAGGAGAACCGTCGCGCCGTCGAATTCGATCGAGCGGAAGCCGAACGTCTCGTACACCTTGTCGGACGCCTTCTCGCCCCCGGGCAACGCGATAGCGACGCCGTAGAGCGCGGGCGACTCGGGCGACCACAACTCGGGGTTCGCGACCGTCGTTTTCGCGACGACGCTTCCCTCGACGACCGACGCCGTAATCTCGTCCGTCTCGATGGGGGCGAACGGATTATCGGCGGCGGGGTCGTGACGTCCGAACCGAAACTCGACGTTCTCGGGATTGAAGTACGGATCGCCTACGACCTCGACGGTGACGACGACCTCGCCCGTGTTCGCGTCCGCCTCCACGCGCACGCCGTTCGGCGCGATCGAGCGCTCGCCCGTTTCAATCAGGCGCACGTCCTGCCAAATTCCGCCATGGTGCGGCGCGATGATGGAGAGGAACCCTTGCGTGAGATGACCCGGCAATTCGTCCACATATATTAATAGTGTATTCTCGCCTTCTCGGAAGTGTTCGGTGACGTCCAGGCGCCAGCGCGCGTAGTCGCCGACGCGACCGCCGACCCATTCATTGTTGATCCACACGCCCGCCGCCGTGGCGACCGCGTCGAACTCCAGCCAGAGCCGTTTGCCGGGCAACTTCTCTTTTTGTGAAATATCGATTTTACGACGATACCATCCCGCGTCGTTGTGGTCGATGCCGGCGACGAGTTCCCACGCCGAGGGGACCTCGATCTTGGTCCACTGAAGCCACGGCATCGCCTTCCGCGGATCGAGGACCGCGGTTTCGGTCAGCACGTCGGCGATCGTAGGGTGGAGCGTGGGCCAATCGAAGTTGCCCACGCGCGTTTCGGCGATATCCTTCAGCGGATCGGCGGGGGCGAACTCCCAAACGCCGTTCAGCGAGCGGGCGTTCGCGCGGTCGCCGCCCGAAGCGAGCGCGGCGGCTAAAGGAATAAACAATACGAGGAGCGTCGAGACGACAAGTCCGACGCGGATACGAGGGTGCGAAAGCATGGCTGTCATATTAATTCGTTTGTGATGAGAGGATACGAAGCGTAAGTTCGACGAAATAGACGACACAATCTGTAGGAAATTCTATTACGCGTTTGTAGTAATTATTTGGAATCCGCTTCCGGAAATTTCCCAAGCCGTTCGTAGGAATTCGTGCGGACGACGAGCGGAATTTCTACGGCTTTCAAACGAGGCGGTCGCGTAGTATATTCTTGCCAAAGTTCGGATATTTTTCCCGCATATCAAAGAACGCCAATGATCGCTCGCTTAAAGATATCCTTCCTCGTATTCTTCGCTCTTGCGACGTATCTCGACGCGTCCGCCCAAACGCGCAAACTCTCGGGGTTTGTGCGGGACGCCGAGACGGGCGAGGCGTTGCCGGGCGCGAACGTGCTCGTGTATGAACGCGACTTCGAGGAGGGGGACGCTTCGCTCGGCGGCGCGGCGGCGAACCGAGACGGGTTTTTCGTCGTGGCGGATGTACCCGAGGGCGAGTGCGCCGTCGTCGTTTCGCATATCGGTTATCGGTCGAGGGCGTACGCCGTCAACGTCGGGAGCGACTCGACTCGCGACGGTCTGAACGCCGAGCTCCACTCCGAGAGCGTCGAGCTGGACGCGGTCGTCGTCGAGGCGCGCGGTAAGGTTGATCGGGAAATCGGCGCCGTGGAAATCTCGACCGAACTCTTTGGCAAGCTCCCCTCCTTTGGCGGCGAAACGAATCTCATCGGATTGATGGAGAACTTGCCCGGCGTCGGCTCCGCCTCCGAACTTTCGACGGGGCTCTACGTCCGAGGGGGCTCGCCCGATCAGACGCTGACGCTCGTGGACGACGTGTTGATCTACAACCCCTCCCACCTCGGCAATTTCGCCGACGCGTTCAACTCCTACGCCGTGCAAGAGGCGACGCTCCTCAAAGGCGCGACGCCCGCGGAATACGGCGGACGGCTTTCCGGCGCGCTCGACGTGAAACTCCGAAGCGGCGGCAAGGAGCGCTTTAAGGGGCGCGTCGGCCTCGGCGCGATGAACTCCCACTTCGCGATCGAAGGTCCGCTCGGCGAGAAGGCGACCTATCTGATCACGGGGCGAGGACTCTACTACGACGAATTCCTCCGCGCCTTCGACCCCGAATCCGACGCGCCGCGCTACCGCTTTTTCGATCTTAACGCCAAGACCGACTACGCGATATCCGCCGACAAGGCGATCTCGTTTAGCGCGCTCTTCAGCGGCGATCAAATCTATAGCCCGACCGACGAGCGCGACTCGCGTTACGATATCGAGTGGCGCAATCGGAACGCCTCGATGCGCTACCTACAAATCACCGACAACTCCGTTTTCCTAAAAACAACCGTCGCCTACGTCGATTACCTCTTCCGAACGGAATTGAAGGACAACGACGAAGCGCGATCGACGCGGGACTTCTATTCCGTCTCGACCTTGCGCGACCTGCTCATCCGCCAAACCGCCGAGACGCGACCGCATCACGACCATCTCGTAAAGGCGGGCGCCGAGTTGAACCTCCACTCCTACGAGCTCGCCGTCGGCGATCAACGAAACGCCGCGCTCGAGTCGAACGATCTCTACGGCGACGACCATGGCGCCGCCGAGGGAGTCCTCTTCGTGCAGGACGATTGGAAGCCGCGGGAGGGCGCGCGCGTGAGCGTCGGAGCGCGGGTTACTTACTTCGATAAGGCAAACGAGTATCGGATCGAGCCGCGCGCCTCGGTCGCCCTTGCGCCCTTCGCCGGGTTGACGTTGAAAGCCGCCTACGTCCGCGCGGGGCAGTTCCTCCATATGATCGCGCGACGCGACGTCTCGCTTCCCGCCGACGTCTGGTATCCTTCCACAAAAAACGTTCTCCCCTCCGGCGCCGAGCGCTACTCGGGCGGCTTCGAGATCGCGTTCGACGAGGAGCGCTACCTGATCGCGATTGAAGGATACTATAAATCGATGGAGCGACTGTACGAGTTCGTCTCCGCGTTCGACCCCGACCCGACCGAAAGTATCGAGCGCCTGCTCGCCGAAGGCGAGGGGGAGGCGTACGGCGCGGAGTTCTTTTTCAACCGTCGAGCGGGCGACGTGACGGGGTGGATCGGCTATTCGATCGCGTGGACGCGACGACTCTTCGACGAATTGGAGGGCGGCCGAGTATTCTATCCGAAGTACGAC
>WJMR01000408.1 GCA_014727845.1 Ignavibacteriales bacterium | reverse complement strand
AGACGGGCTCGACTTTCACGAGACCGTCGGTCGCGCCGGAGAGGTCGTTCGAGACGAACGAGTTGTTGCGGATATCGACGCGCGTTTCCGCCTGGTTCCGGTTATATATATAGATAGCGTAATCCGCCGAGCCGTCGCCGTTATCGGCGAAAACGTTGTTGTAAATCCGAACGTCGCGCCACTCGCCCTTGAAGACGCGATCCGAGCCGTTCATAAACACGTTGTGCTCGTAGATCGTCTTGGCGTAGGAGCCGTCGATCCCCACGGCGATTTTCGCGTTGCCGTCGAAAACGTTGTTGCGCACGACGATCGCGGCGGTAGAATCGACGTCGTTGCGGTATTTAATCGCCGCGTTGTTGTTGGGATTGGTCGTGGCGACGAAGTTCGTGAACGTGAATCCGTCGATCGTCCAGCCCGCCTTCACGCGGAACGCGCGTCCCGTCGCCACGCCGGCGCCGTCGAGCGTGGTGACGGCGGCGCCGCCCGTTGACATAATATAGAGCCGCTCGTCGCGCGAGGCGGTCGATTCAAAGCTCGTGTAGGTTCCGGGCAGAACCTTAATGGTGTCGTAGGGGTCGGCGGCTTGAATCGCCTCGTTGATCGTCTTGAACGCCGTCGCCTCGCTCGTCCCGTCGCCGCTCGAACCGACCGACGCGTCCACAAACCAAACGTTCGGCGTAACCGAAAGCCCTTGGATCGTGAAGACCGCGTCGCTTACGTCGTTGATCGAGGCGTCGTAGGTGTCCGCCACGCGCGCGAGCGCCGTAGTCGTCGCCGATCCGGAAACCGTCCAATAGTAGGAACCCGCGTCGCCGGGCACGTTGGCGGCGACCGTCTCCCACGAAACGCCGTTGTTCCGAGAGATTTGCACGTTCACGGTCGGCATATTCGACGAGTTCCAGCGAATATCCAGACCGTCGCCGACGGTAACCGTCTCGCCCCCGTTCGGCGCCGTGACGGCGATCGACGCTTGCGCGATCGAAAACGCCGCGTCGGAGGTGTCGCCGACCGTCGCGTCGGAGGCGTCGATAACGCGGATAAGGCAGTTCGATGATATTTCGTTGGGGATCGTCCACGTGTACCGCTCGGTCGCTCCCGAGCCGGCGGAGGTGATCGTCGTCCAGCTCGAACCGCCGTTGGTCGAGTATTCGATAATCGCGGTCGGAACTTTCACGCCGTCCCACACAATATCCATGTCGGTGCCGACGCGCCAGACTTCGCCGCCGTTGGGCGTAAGCACGTCGAGGTCGTGGGATTTGAAATCCGTATAGACGTCGTAGGTTCCGAGCGTCGTGTTGCCCGCCCAATATTCGTAGTTAAAGTCTTTCGACTCGAGGAATTGGTAATCGACTTTCGAGTCGTATTGGATCCGCATAATCGCGACGGTCGTCGAGCGACCGAACTCGTGCACCACCTCGCCGTCCACGCTGAACGGGCACATCCCGACGAGCGCCTCGCCGGAAGCGTTGGTGGTGAAACTCATATCGGCGCTATTATCGAAGCTCTTGCTATACCACGTCGAGCCGTCGCCTTCGGATTGAAAGATTTGCACGTTCGCGTAGTCGAGCGGAACGCCGTCCACGTCGTGGATGGTGAGCTTGTTCTCGGAAGGCAGATCGTTAAGATAGTCGTGTAAGTTCTCGGGCGGATAGCCGTTGCCTTCGGTCGCCCGATTGCCCGCGATAAGGTTGAGCGTTACGGCGGTGTATTTCGCGATTTGCGAGAAATCGTCGCCCAACACGCCGTTCTCGTCGCTATAGTGCACGGCGTCGCTATAGGCGCCGAGCCACGGCATCAAGTCGCTTCCGGCGACGTATTCGCCGTCCTCCAAAATCTGAATGTTCCGATCCGAGGCGTTGTCCTCGACGTCCCACGCGGTAAGCTCGATAGCGTAGCGCGTTTTGAGAATGCGTTGGAGGACGGTGATGTCGTAGTGGAACGGATTGTAGGAACCCGTCGTGTAGTAGTCGTCGTAGTCGTCCACCATATCGGCGGTGAAGCCGAGTTGCACGTCCACGAGCGTGTCGTCGGGATTCGGATAGTTGACCGCGTCCGAACCGCTCATCGGGAGCGAGCCGTCGGGAACGATGGTTACCTTCTGCAGGCGGAACCGGTCCGTCGCGCCGCTCGGCGCCTCGGGCGTGTAAACGGCTTGCCCCATCAACGTATTAAGCGTGTCGATGTGGCGGTGCATCCAATCGCCGAAGCAGCGGCTGTGCGCGCCCGCAAGAAATTTCTGGTTCTCTTGGAAGTGATAGTAGAAGCTCTGCTCGACGTACGCGCCGACGGGCTGCGCCGTGGCGATAACGGAGATCGTGTTGTTATCTTCCTCTTCTTCGGGCCAAAAATTCGTCTCGTATATCTCGAAGGTGATAACGTCGTCGTTGCCCGTCCACGTGGTGGTGTATTCTAATTCGTGAGTCGTATGGTTGTTGTTTTCGTAGGATTTAATCCTCTTGTTACCCTGATTAACCTGCACGCCGTTGATATACCAGCGGTAGCGTATTCTCACGTTCCACCACTCGGTGCGGTTCCACACGTGGGCGACCCACGTTACGTTGTCGCCGACGCTCGGATAGCCCTCGTTAACGCCCGGTTGCGGGCGCATCTCGATGTAGCCGATCGACATTTCTTCCTCGAAGACAATCGACGGGGCGTCCGGCTCGCCGCCGGCAAACGTCGGGGCGCTAAAAAGAATCGCCAAGCTAACTATCGAAAGTAACCGTTTCATCGTTCTACTCACTGTCTGTTTTTTTCAAATCTTCGTTCGCAATAAACGCGTTTTGTTCGTCGTATTCGGACGTTTTCGACGAGCGCCGTTTTTCGCTCGTCCAAACGCGCTTACGCGGTCGTCAAACTCATTCTGTAAAGATCGTCTTCGATTAAGCTAAAACTCTTCGGATTGCCCGGATTAAATCAAAACCTCTGCTCGTAAGATAGCCAACGCAAGCTATTGGGGGTGTAGTAACCTTTTGTTAAGTCATGTCGCGTCGATTACGACAAAGAACCGGCTTATTTCTAAATGAGCTCGTATCCCGTTGTTTTTATTGTTGTTAATTTATCCCGCCGTAGCTCGGAAGCGAGCGCCGTTATCGATCACATGTAAGCGGATTCAACGCGTTTTGCTATCGCTCACATTCCACTCGGAACGCGCCGATTGTTATCGCTCACACATCGAGGGGAGACGACGGAAATCCGCCCAAACAACCGCCGCCAATGGGGGCGCCTCGCCGCCACACGAAACGGCGGGGGTTATATAACCTTCCATCAAGTCGGTACGCCGCTTAAACTATTTAGGGGGAACCTTTGTTGTAATAGCGCCACTTTTCGAATGATAAAATCGATCGACGCGAAGAATTTGTGAGAAAAGGATTATGGAAACCGCTATCTTACGACGCGAGAAGAATGAAGACGAGAATTTCAACGAACCGACGGAACCTATGACGGACGTGCGAACGGGGGATAAAGACCCAAAACGATGGAAGAAACTGGCGGGACGCGCCGGCTTGGCGATCGGCATTGTGATCGTCGGATTTGTGGCGATGACCGTGCTCGGCTCGGCGGAGAAAGAGAGCGCGAAATCGGAGTATAAGCCCGAGCCGCGCGCCGTGCGCGTCCAAACGCTCGACTACGGCGACCGCCGGCTCATGATCGAGGGAAGCGGCGCGGTTAACGCCACCCGCACGCTCGAGGTCGTCTCGGAAGTTTCGGGTAAGGCGATCTACGCGAAGAACAATCTTAAGGACGGCTCCTACGCCCGCCAAGGCGAGTTACTCGTGCGCGTGTTCAGCGAGGACGTCGCCAACCAAATAGCGGGGATGCGAGCGGCGTTTATGAACTCGGTCGCCAATCTCCTGCCCGAACTCAAGATCGAGAACGAGGAGGCGTACGAGCGTTGGCGCGCGTATTTCGATAAGCTGACCGTTGACGCGCCCCTTCCCCCGCTCCCCGAAACGACGAGCGCGCGAGAGAAAATCCGCGTTAGCTCGAAGAACGTTTTTACGCAATATTACGACGTCAAGAACCGCGAGATTCTCCTCTCGAAATACGACATCCGCGCGCCGTTTAGCGGTTACATCGAATCGGCGACGGTGATTACCGACGGCTACGTCTCCCCCGGCAAACGCCTCTTCACGCTGGTGGACGCGGGCAACGTCGAGGCGAGCGTGCCCCTATTAGTGCGGGATTTCCAACTGATCGACTTCTCGCGAACGCCTCGGGTGAAGCTCTACTCGGAGCGCTCCGACCACTCGATTTGGGGAACGATCGTCCGCAAAGGCGCCTACCTCGACCCCAACTCGCAAATGATTGACGTGTTCGTCAAGTTCCGCAATCCGAACAACTTAGCCGACTTCCTGCCCGGCAACTACGTACGCGCGGAAATAGAGGGAGCGGAAGTCGAGGACGTCGCCGCCGTGCCGAGGCGGTTGGTGGACGACGAGGGCTACATCCACACGATGGAGGACGGCGCGTTGGCGCGGCGGAAGGTGGAGATTGTGGCGCGCCAAGGCGACAAGCTGATTATCCGAAAGACCTTCCCCGAGGATATCCCGATCGTAACGACGGTCCTGCCGAAACCGATTCTCGGTATGCCGCTCAAAGCGATCGACGAACCGACGAACGAGCCGACGACCGAAACCGACGAGATGACGACGACGCCGCCGCGCGAGGAGAGGACGTCCGAGAACGAGAAGCAATCCGACTAAGAGCGGCGCGAGGAACGATATGAAAAAGCTAATATCCTATTTTGTCGAGCATTCCGCCGTCGCCAACTGGCTGATGATTCTGTTGCTGATCGGCGGCGTGTTCGCGCTCTCGCAACTCGAGACGCGCGTGAACCCCAAGATGGAGATCGAGGAAGTCGAGGTGGATATCGCCTACCCCGGCGCCTCGGCGCTGGAAGTCGAGGAAGGGCTGGTCATCAAGATCGAGGAGAGTCTGCAAGGCGTCGAGGGAATCGAGCGGATCGTCGGGCAGGCGCGCGACGGGTGGGCGTCGGTGGACGTCGAGATAACGCCCGGCTACGATATGAACAAGGCGATCCAAAACGTTAAGAACGCGGTCAACTCCATCAGCGCCTATCCGACGGGCGCCGAGCGTCCCGTTATCCGCCAAGAAACGATGTGGAACCGCGCGATTATGTTCACCATCTCGGGCGAGCAGGAGCTGACGACGCTTAAGAAAATCGCCGAAGAGTTCCGCGACGAGCTCTACGCGACGGGCAAGGTGTCGAGCGTCCGCTGGTGGGGCACGCCCGACCGCGAGTTCTCGATTGAAGTCTCCCCGCACGATCTCATCCGCTACGGCTTGACGATCGACGAGGTGGCGAACGCCGTTCGTAACTACAACATCAACATCTCCGCCGGCTCGGTGCTCACCGATCAAGAGGAGATCAAGATCCGCTCCTACAACAAGAAATACGAGGCGTTCGAGCTGGAGGGGGTCGAGATCGTCTCGAAGGTGGACGGTCAAAAAATTCGGCTGACGGACGTCGCGACGATCCGCGAGCAATGGCCCGAGAACCGCTTCTTCTCCGAGTATATGGGGCGGAAGTCGATCGGGTTCAACGTGATGTACAACAACAACGAGGACGTCGTCGAGATCGTCGAGCTGGTCGATCGGAAGATCGAGGAGTTCCGCGCCAAATACCCGACGGTGAATTTCGAGCCGCTCATCCGCGACACGGACGACCTCGAAGAGCGGATCGCGTTGATGACGCAGAACGGCTTGCTCGGGTTGCTCCTCGTCATTCTCACGCTCACGGTTTTCCTCAATTCGCGTCTCGCGTTTTGGGTCTCGCTCAGTATCCCGATCTCCTTGATGGGAATGTTCTTCGTCTTGTGGACGCTGGATATCACGATCAACGAAATGAGCTTGTTCGGGATGATCTTGGTCATCGGTATTTTGGTGGACGACGGGATCATCGTCGGCGAGAGCGTTTACTCGCAGTGGGAGCGGGGGAAGGGTCTCTTCAAAGCCGCGGTTGACGGGACGTTGGACGTGCTGACGCCCGTTTCGGTCTCGATTATCACGACGATCGTGGCGTTCGTTCCGTATTTCTATTTCTACGGAATGGTCGGCAAGAACGTCTGGCAGATCGCGGCGGTGGTGATTATCTCGCTTCTCTTCTCGCTCGTCGAGGCGGCGCTTATCCTGCCGGCGCACTTGGCGCACTCGAAGTTGCGCGCGCCGAGCCACGCCTCCCCGCACTTTTTCGAGCGTCTGCGCGCGCGAATCGACGGGGGAATAAGGTATTGGATAGAAAACGTTTACGGCAAGTTCCTCGCGTTTAGTTTAAGGAATAGGTGGGCGGTCGCCGCGGCGGTGTTCGCCTCGGTGTTGCTTATCCTCGGCATTTTCCAAGGCGCGCACGTCCGCTCGCAGTTCTTCCCCGAGATCGAGCCGCCGTTCACGCGCGTTCAGATCGAAACGCCCGCGGGCGTCTCGGCGCTCGTCGCCGACGATATCCGCGACCGAGTGGTGGACGACGCGATGCGCTTCGGTAAGCAATGGGCCGCCGAACACGGCGACACGGGCAACGCCATACAAGGATACACCTCGTGGATGAACGGCGGAACCATCAACATCTTTATGGTCCTCCCCTCCTCCGCGATCCGCGACTATTCGGTCGGCGCCTTCTCCGACGCGCTCGCCGAACACATCGGCGACGTGCCCGAGGCGGAGAACATCGTCGTCGGCGGCTGGAATTTCGGCGGCAAACCGATTTCCATCCGTCTCCAAAGCCCGGACTATAGCCAGTTGATGAAAGCCAAGGAACTGCTCAAAGACGAGCTCCGAAACATCGAAGGCGTTAAGAATATCCAAGACGACACGCCGATCGGGGGCGACGAGTTCGTCGTGGACCTCAAGCCGAAAGGCAAGGCGCTCGGCTTCACCGTCGCCGATCTCACTCGGCAGCTCCGACAAGGGTTCTACGGGCAAGAAGTGATGCGCCTCCAACGCGGCAGAGACGAGTTGAAAGTGTGGGTGCGGTATAACAAACAGGATCGCGTCTCGATCGGACAGATCGAAAACCTGAAGGTGCGCACGCCCGACGGGGAATACGTGCCGTTTAAGGAGGTCGCCGACTACTCGATCCAACCGGGCATCCTCCGCATCCGCCACGAGAACCTGCAGCGGGCGGTAAAAGTGTACGCCGATCTCGATTTCGCGAAGAACGATCTCAGCTTGGTGTTGCAAGATTTGGACGAGGACATCCTCCCGCGCGTGTTGGCGCAGGTTGACGGGGTGCGGAAATCCAACAGCGGTCAAGCCGAGGAGATGGAGAAGATCGTCGCGTCGATTCAGTTCTCGATGGCTATCGCGTTGGTGATCATGTTCTCGATATTGATGATGCTGCTCCGCTCGTATCTGCAGACGGCGCTTATCGTCAGCTTAATTCCGCTCGGCGTCGTCGGGGCGGTGATGGGCCATTTAATCGTGGGCATCCCCGTTTCGATCTTGTCGTTTTTGGGTATCGTAGCGTTGGCGGGCATCATTATCAACGATTCGGTGGTGTTGGTCGATCGTTACAACCGCTTCGTGCGTCAAGGCGCGCCCGTCTTCGAGGCGCTCCTGGCGGCGGGTAAGCGCGGTTCCGCGCCATCACGCTCACCACAATTACGACCGCGGCGGGCTTGGCGCCGATCATCTTTCTCCAAAGCGAACAGGGTCAATTCCTCGTGCCGATGGCCGTTTCGGTGGCGTTCGGATTGCTCTACGGTTCCTTCCTCTGCTTAGTGGCGCTCCCCTCCACGCTCTATCTCATCAGCGATTTCCGGTTGGCGCTCGCCAAGCTGCGAAAAAGCGGGAAATCGCGCGCGGAGCTGGAACCCTCCTATTCCAAGCCCTCGAACGAGTAGCGGGAAGAGCCAAAACGTTCCGGCGGAAGTTTTACGACCGCGAGGCGAAATATTCCGGCGGAAGTTTAACGACCGCGAGGCGACGAGTTCGTCTCGCGGTTTTTTTATTGGAGGGTGTCGGCGAGCGCGAGAGAATCGGGCTCGCGACGGGCGTAGATAACTTCCAGCATAGCTTCGCCGGCCGCTCGGTGATAGTGAGCGTTATCTACGGGAAGCCCCGGATAAAACTGTGGGATGTTAACAAAGCGCTCGTCCCTTGTGAAATCCTACACCGTTCCCGGATAAAAAAATCGCGTTCAGGAAAAGAATGTCATAGATTGTTTGCGCTTTGTATCGTTTTTCACGTTCTTCAAAAAGACGAGCCGGTAGAACGCCTTCATCGTTGTTCGCGTCGCTTCCGAAAAGAACGAGAGAGAGATGTTCGGGGAAGAGCGCGAAGTATGCTTGGAGATGTTTTCCCCAGAATTCAATCCAGCTCCGTCCGGAGACCTCGGGATGAAGCAGAGCAACAACCTCAGCGGGCGGGTCGACCTTTCTTAAGGTGCCTTCGAAAGCGAGTATTGCATAACCGATATTGTAATCATTGCTATCGAGATAGTATAGTTTTTTCCGAACGCCATAAAGAGCTTCTCCATAACCGTTAAAATGGAAAGTCCGAGCGGAATCCGGCAAGTATTTCTCCCAGTCGTTTAGGTTGTATGCAAATCCTTTGAATTGCCCAGAATAAAAGCGTTTGGTTTTTTATTCTCCTCGATACCTTTTATTTCACAAGTGTTCCAAAAAGATACCGTTAATCTAAATACGGGGGACGCGGCGCCTTCTCCGGTGTAAATTATTCCAAAAGGATCTGAAAACACAAACATGCCGACGACGATATACGCGGGGAAAAGCATCAACGCTGTCTTATATAAAAACTTGAACATCAACAGACGCCTTTAAAACTGGAAGTAGATAAACGTTTGCTCGCCGCCAAAATACGCGAGGATAAACAGCCCGACCGCCCAATAGGCGCCCCACCGCACAACCGTCGGAAGCTCGCCGATCTGCAAGCCATGTTGCTTCTTGCGGTTGAACCATTCGACCCCAAGCATTACGAAAACCAAAGGGAGGTATCTTATTCCGATTAACCCCGCCGCCGTCCACGGATGCGTCACAAAGCCCGCGATATAGTTTAGCGCGTGCGTGATGTTCTCCGCGCGGAAGAACACCCACGCGATAAGCGTTACCGAGAAGGTAACCGCCACACCGAAGATCTCGCCGAGCGAGGGATACCACTTATTCTCCGCGATCGTATCGGTGTGCTGTTTCTGTTTGTTCCGGAGCATCAATGGAATGTAATACGCGCCGTTCAGGAAACCCCACACCACGAACGTCCAGTTTGCGCCGTGCCAAAAACCGCTGACGGTGAACGTTACGACGATGTTCCATATCCGACGCCCTTTCGAGACGCGGCTACCGCCGAGCGGGATGTACACATAATCCCGAAACCACGACGAGAGCGAGATGTGCCATCGCCGCCAAAACTCGCCGATGTCTCGGCTGAAATATGGATACGCGAAGTTCCGCATTGAGTCGAAGCCGAAAAGCCGCGCGATGCCGATCGCGATATCCGAATAGCCGGAGAAGTCGCAGTAGATCTGTATCGCGAAAAAGAAGACTCCCAGAATCAATTGCGGCGCCGACATCTCCTCGGAACCCGCAAACGTCTGATTAACCACTCCGGCCACCGTATCGGCGACGACCACCTTCTTGAAGAACCCCCACAACGCTTGGCGCATGCCGTCAACCGCGCGGTCGTAGTCAAATTCCCGCTTAACGAAGAACTGCGGCAGGAGGCGTTTGGCGCGCTCGATGGGACCCGCGACCAGCTGCGGGAAGAACCCGACGAACGCGAAAAACCCGATCCAATCCTTCGTCGGCTCCATCTCTCGGCGGTAGATGTCGATCGTGTAGCTCATCGTCTGGAAGGTGTAGAAGCTGATACCGACGGGCAGAATTACCTGCAGCGAGGGGATGTTCGGCTGCATTCCGAACATCGACACCATATCGGCGAACGAGTCGATGAAGAAGTTGAAATACTTGAAGAAGCCGAGGAAGCCGAGGTTGACTCCCATGCTAATCCAGAGTAAGAGCTTCCGCTTGTTTTCCCTCTCCTCGCCGTGCATCTTCAACCCGACGACGTAATCCACGATCGAGCTTATGACGATCAGCGAGAGAAACCGATAATCCCACCAACCGTAGAAGATGTAGCTCGCGACGAGAATAAAGAAGTTCTGCCCTCGGAGCCGTTCCCGCCCAATCAACCAATAAATCGCGAAGGCGAGCGGAAGAAACAGGAGGAATACGTATGAGTTGAAAAGCACTTCACTACCTAAAAAGTTGTGAATCGAACAGTTTTTATACTTCACTCAACGGTAGATGCAGGTCTCCTATTATTGTCACCGTCTCTACCCGCTTGTCGGCGTCTCGCACCGCGGCTCATCGGAACGCTTCCTCCCAACGAACAACCACGAATCCTTCCATCCCTTAAAAAGATTGGTGATTAATTGATACGGCGCTCGCACTCTTCGAGGAATACGCTCCAACATATGATCGGCGCCACGCAACTCGAGGGTCTCAAGATTCAGGTAATCCGCCAATTTTTCCAAATCGCCCCTCGTATATTCTCGGATGTGTCCACGCCAAACGCCGGAGTAATTATAGTAATACTCAAAAGGAGGTAGGTTTGTTTTTCCGAATAGTACGTCGATTCGCTTTCTAATATTAACCGCGTTTGGTACGCTTATGAGGATTAACCCGCCGGGTTTAATAAGCTCGATTAGTCTCGTCATAATCCCTTTGGGAGATTCATGAAGATGCTCGAGTACGTCGAGAATCATCGCCATATCATAAAAATTCTCCTCTAATTCACCCAGCGCTTTCGGATCGGTGTGGAGCGTAACGCCGGTCTCCTCGGCAAAATCAAGTATCTTATTGCGGTTATCTCCTTCTTTGTGCCAATTATCCGCCAGATCGTCGAACGCCGCGCAATGGTATCCCAATAACTGTAGGATAGCCGTTTTATCCAAAGGGCCGCAACCAAAATCCAGTATACTCGAACCGGGTTCGAGGTGACGCGTAACTGTCTCGATTATACTTCCGTAAATGACCTTTGGCTCGCCGTCGGAGGAAAGCATATACCCATCGAACGGGAATTTTTTAACCGTTTCCTTGATCGCTTCTTCGATAGTTCGCATTCTACTTCCTTCATCGGGATAAATCTGTTTTAATCGGAATCATCATACATCCGTAGCAAAAACCGCGTTATCATTCGGAGTTCTCGCTACTTTAATCACTATCACCGTCGCTCCTCTCTTCCGCGCGTCGATTAGCCGCGGTTGCGGTAGATTGTCGGCGTGTGGCTTACGCCTCATTGCGCCGTGTCTACAACTTCGTCGCCACCACCGTAAATGCTGTCCATTATCATCGCCCCAACGTGCGGGCGAAAGTGAAGAGGATCGTAGAAGTTACGTTTATCAGCCGAAATATCGTTCTTCCCCGAGAAGTCATAGACTCGATCTTTACCGAAAACGCTCCGTAGAAAGGCAATATCCGACGGATGCAACCGCTTTTTTCCATAATGCGGGGTAATCACCAAGCGATAATTGACGCCTTCGCGCTTCAACGTTTCGGCAACCTCGGTCAGGCATTTGCCGTGCCGTTTGGTTATGCATCGCTCATAAACCTCGCTTGAGTCTGCATCTATCAAGAATTTTTCGGCGTATTGTGTGTAATAAGTATCCGCATTGTTTGAGATAATTGAGTCGGTGTCGCCTCGCCAATAGTCGTTGGTAACTGTCGAGTAATGCAACGGATGTTTGACTAAGAACGGACTCGTGAAAGCTTGAAACAAATCGGGCGCCGTATAGTCAAGAATCAATGCAAGAAACGCGAACTCCGCAACATAATGCTGAATCCAAGAAATATGCCAAACAAGACGATTCCCATTTTCCACTTTAAAGTATTGCTGGGCGTACATATAGGGACCGAACGCGTCATAATCCTCAATCCTTTGTAATGTCTCATAATTAACGGGAATGAGCGCGTTTCTTATTTCGGTCTCGGAAGCAAGATATTTAACGAAACTCGTCAATCCCTCCAGAGTAAGTCCGTTACCCCAGAAAACGTAAGGGCTCGACTCAGGAGGCAAATGTTTCCTCCAATCTTCCGTTTTCGTTCCGATCACAAGCGAACTACCAACGATAAAGGAATCGTAGTTGAGGAATTCTTTATTTCGTAAAAAGGTCTCCGTAGAAATCATCGCGGGACTAATGTGAGTATTCGATTTCCCGGTGTAATCCTCGTATTCATATAGAACGCAAAAAGGGTCAATGATCGCATACGTCCCGAGTATCACCCACACCGGCGTTAACGCCAACAGCGTCCGTAGCACAAATCGCGTTATCATTCGGCTTTCTCGCTTGCAATAATCACTATCGCCGTCGTTCGGCTCTTCCGCGCGTCGCTTAGCCGCGGTTTTTATAAGGTGTCGGTGTGTAGCTTACGCTTCATTGCGCCGTGTCGAAAACGTCGTCTCTTCCGCCGTAAATGCTGTCCATTATCATCGCCCCAACGTGCGGGCGGAAGTGAATGGGATCAAAAAACAAGTCGGGGCTTCGCGTTATGCCGTTATTACCCGAGAAGTTAAAAACACGTTCTTCGCCAAAAATATGGCGGAGCTTACGATCGTCCTCGAAATGCAATTTCTTCTTATTCAATACGGGAGGTATTAATATTTTATAATCCGAGTTGTTCCTTACCAACGCCCCCCTAATCTTCCACAACAAAACCAGTTGCGACCACCTAATCCGTTTAGTGAAATACTCTTGTCTATTTGCGGGGTCGAGAGGTCCGATATCCCCAAGCGAGCTTTGGTCAACGGTATCGTTAAAGATCCGCATCGTTAAGCCGTTTGTAATGGGATCGACGTACAGTTCGGAACGTTTAAGAGACTTCTCGTCAGTACGTAAAATTACGGCGGGAACGACATATGACAGATATTTGCTATAATCGCCTTCGAGCATAAATCGCTTAAAAAACATCCACTGATATTCGATAGCGCTTCTTTGGGAAATGCGAGGATGCAGACAACTGATGAAATTAAAGCTCTCTTGAAATTTATAATGATACGGCGCCAACGCCCTATCGTCTAACAAAATAATAACGTTGCTTAAACTCGCATTCGATGTATCAAGAAATATCAGTTTCTCGACTATATTGTATAGAGGTTCGCCCGTTCCCCAAAGGAGATAGGGGCTAACGTCGCATATATCCTTCCAGTAATCAAGATCAAACCCCATTACCTTCGAGTTGCCCAACATAAACGCGTCATAATCGTAGGAAACCCGGTGATGGAGATACTTATCAACGCTATGATAAGAAAAACTGATGAACTCTTTGTTATAGTCGGCCCGTGGCTCGTTACTGTCATAATCCGGATGGATAACTTCGTAGGGGTCGGAAACAACATACGTCCCGACCAGCGCCCACACCGGCGTCAACGCCAACAGCGTCCGTAGCACAAACCGCGTTATCATTCGGCTTTCTCGCTTGCAATAATCACTATCGCCGTCGTTCGGCTCTTCCGCGCGTCGCTTAGCCGCGGTTTTTGTAAGGTGTCGGTGTGTAGCTTACGCTTCATTGCGCCGTGTCTAAAACGTCGTCGCTTCCGCCGTAAATGCTGTCCATTATCATAGCCCCAACGTGCGGGCGAAAGTGCGTTCGTTCATAGTAATTCGAGATGTCTTCGGTTATGGAGTTCTTACCGCTGTAATCGTGAACCCTTTTCGCGCCGAAAAGGTTCTCAAGATATCGTTTATCTTGCGGGTGGAGTTT
>WJMR01000407.1 GCA_014727845.1 Ignavibacteriales bacterium | reverse complement strand
GCCTTGGCGAGGGCGTCGAAATCTTCCTCGGGCGCGGGTTCGGCGCCGAGCGCTCGGAGGGCGTCGGCGGCGCGATCGAGTTCGTCGTCGTAGCCGCGGACGGGGTTGAGCGAGACGCGCCCTTCCTCGACGATCGCCTTGGCGACGATCTTTTCGTCGTCGTTCCGAACGTCGTATCGCTCGCCGCCCCGCGTTCGAGCGAAGAGGGGCAGAGCGACGCGGACGTCGAGTATTTCGGCGAGTCGGCGTCGGAGCTCGCCTTGTGGGAGATCCTCCGGGGCGAAGGGGGCGTCGGGCGCGGGTGTTTTCTCGGAGGCGATCTCGCCGTCGTCGGCGATTCGGCGAAGCGCGAGCCGACCGTTTTGGTGGGAAAGCGTCGCGCCCGCGGAGCGGCATCGCCAATCGAAGCTATCGTAGTAGCGGACGAGTCGGCGATTGCGACCGCGTTTCTTTATGGAGAATCGCTCGCCGATCGCGGCGATCGCTTCGTCGGCGTCGGTCTTAAGGAGAAAACTAAGCATGTGATGCAATAATGCGGATGAATAGTTAACGATTTGTTAACATATCGGTTGGAATCGTTTTATACAAAAAATTGGACAAATCTTAATATTAAGATTTGAGACGACTACGCTCTGTGGGCGAGGTATTGCGGCGTGACTTGCGTTTTATGTTAGGGGAATGTAATTTATCATCGGTTAGGTTTAATTGGGATTACTATTGTTTAGCGGAATGTGATCGTTATCAAATACGGTTAAGGTTTTAATCACCGTCATCATCAACCAACTCCAAGGAGGAGTTATGAAACGCTTGATATACCTCTTTTCGTTTGTTCTCGCGGCGGGCGTCGCGTTTGGGCAAACGCAAGTCCTCGACATCACGTTCGAGGAGGGCGAGCTTCCGGTCGTCAACAATGTTGACACGGCGGGCACGACGATTACGCTCCACAACGACACGCTCTACTACGCCGACGACGCTCCCGCGGCGGGAACCTACTCGGCGCAATTCCCCGACACGGCGACGGTATTCAATACGCCCGCGTATTTAACGGTCGAGGGTCCGAACTTCGATTCGACGGCGTTCACGCTTTCGATGTGGGTGAAGTTCGAGCATAAGATCCGCGACTTTACCCGCTTCGTCATCCTCCCGTTTAACACGGAAGCGGCGGGGCAATTGCACTATAATCAAAGCTTCTACATCCGCACGAACGGGAACGGTCAACTCCGCGCGCAGTATGTTTCGGGCACGGGAGTATCCGTGACGCTCGACACGCGGGAGAACTTGATCGAGCTCGACAAATGGTATCGGGTGATCTTCGAGGTTCAGCCCGACGCGGCGATCTTCGAGGTTCGGAACGAGAACGACGAGATGCTGACGAAGGTGTTCAACAACACGGACGTTACCGCCAACCCGATGCGGTTGAGCGAGGTGGATAAGCTCTATCTCGGTTACGCGCTCAACGAGTGGGAAGGCACGGCGCGTCACTTCTCGGGCGAGATGGACAACGTCGAATACTACTTGGGCAACGCGCTCGCGCTCGACACGATCGCGCCGCCCGTTATCGCCTCTTCGCCGATTCTTACGGCGCTGGAAGGGGAGGAAGTATCCTATATCGCCTCCTATACGCACCAGAACGGACTCTCGGCGACGATTTCCTTCGAGAGCTTGCCCGCGTGGCTGACGCAAAGCGGCGACACGCTGACGGGCACGGCGCCGACGACCGGCATGACGCAAACGGGAACCTTTAAGGTCGTCGCCGACGATGGAACGCTCGCCGACACGCTCCACGTTATGTGGACGGTCGCCGTTCCCGAGACGCTCTACGCAAGTCCGACCGGAACCGCGGGCGGCGACGGAAGCGAAGGAAATCCGTACGACCTCGCGACGGCGGTCGCCGAAGCCGAGCTCGGCGCGACGATTATCCTCCTGCCGGGAACCTATTCGATCACCGATGAAATCGTCACCGACGAGGCGGTGCATCAGAAGGTTACGCTCGTGGCGCAAGAGAACGCCCTCTCGACGATTATCGACGGCGGCAACTCGGCGAACAAGTTTATGGAAGTTCGCTCGGGGATGACGATCGACGGATTGACGTTCGCCAACTTCGCGGGCGGCGATTGGTATTCCGAGAACATTCTGATGTTTATGACGGGTATCGACTCGACGAAGCCCGTAACGATCACCAACTGCGTCTTCGACGCTAACGCGACGCGGCAGATCTACGGCTACAACGGCAACACCTCGCGGCTACTCGTCTATAACAACATCTTCAAGAACAACACCGAGCGCGCGTTCGCGTCGGTCTTCCGCGAGATTAAGGTCTATAACAACACCTTCTTTATGAACACGCCCGGCATCCCCGTTATCAACGCGTGGTCGTACGACCAAGCGGAGATACGGACGCATCTGTTCAACAATATCTTTTCGGACAACACGGCGGGCGGTCAGCTGGTCCAACTCTTCGCCGAGCAGTCGGGACGCCACACGGCGCTGTGGGGCGGTTACAACCTCTTCTCGGATAACACGACGAACCTTATCCTCAACGATCCGAAACACGGCACGGCGTTCACCGACACGAGCTACGGCGGCAACGTGCACGCCGACCCGATGTTCGACGACGAGATCCTCGAATACCTCGCGCTTCAGCCCGGTTCGCCGGCGATCGGCGCGGGTATGGAAATCGCCGAGATTGAGACGGGACCGAGCCCGGATATGGGATGCCTGAACGACGAGCTCCTTTTAGTGGACGCGCCTAACAACCCGGCGACGCCGATCGAATACGAGCTCTCGCAGAACTTCCCGAATCCGTTCAACCCCTCGACGACGATTAAGTTCGCCGTCGCCGAAGCGGGTCCCGTGAAGATCGAGGTCTATAATATGCTTGGACAAACGGTCGCCACGCTCGTCGATCGCGATATGACGCCGGGCAAATACGAGATCAACTTCGCGAACACGAATCTCGCCAGCGGCGTTTATATATATAGAATGGAAGCGGGCGACTTCGTGAACGTTAAGAAGATGACGCTGCTGAAGTAATCCCGTTTACGCGACGTAACCGAACCG
>WJMR01000406.1 GCA_014727845.1 Ignavibacteriales bacterium | reverse complement strand
GTTGTGCTCCGAAGGCGCCGCTCCCGTCGTTTTCATACCACGCGATTTTATCGTCGCCGGAAGACGCCGAGAGGAAGTCTTGATCCCCGTCCCCGTCGAGGTCGGCGGCGTACACGCTATTGGCGCCGTTGCGGTATATGGGAATCTTTTGTTGAGCCCCGAAATTCCCGCTTCCGTCGTTCCGATACCACGCGATTTTATCGTCAATATAAGAGGCCGAAAGGACGTCAAGATCGCCGTCGCCGTCGAGGTCGGCGGCGTGAACGTCCCGCGCCCCGCCGGCGCTATCGGAAATAACTTGTTGGGCGCCGAAATTTGTTTGTGCGTTTGTTGCGATCGGTAAAACCGCCGGCGTAAGAATGATAATCAAGAATATTTTACCCCGTGCCATAGCTTACCTCCTATATGTTGAGGATGAGACGATGCGCCACGCAAGCGGGGGCTCGCGTAAGCGCGTTTACCGACAAGGGCTACCTACTTGTATGGCGCCCGCCTTGGTCGCGTATTGGAGTTAACGTTACGATTATTCGGCGACGGTCGTCGAAAGGAGGATCCCCCTAAACATACCACCGCCCTTATAGTAATGTTCATATATCCCTGTTATTCGTTACGCGTCGCTCCGTTCCGCGCGGACGTCCTCGCTACTTATTGTGCGATGGTAATGTCCCCCTCGTTCGGAGCGGATAGTAAAAATATATTAGGTATTCAATAATTAGAATTCAAGGGGAAGAGAGCGAAGGGGGATCTCTTTGCCCCCTTAACAGGGGGCAAAAAGATTAGGAGCGCCTCGCCCTCTTTCAGCCCCCTGTTAAGGGGGCGGCGTAGCCCCGACGAAGGAGGGGCGAAACGGGGGTTCTCTTTTGCGGAGCGACGACCAACCATCTCGAAGGAGGGTCGAAGCGGGGGATCTCTCGCGGGAGGACGACCTCTTTCGTGAAGGTCGGCGACCCTTAGGGGTGAAGGAATAAATAAAAAAGGGCGACTTACCGTCGCCCCTCTCGTCCCTTATCCGATATCGAATAAAGGAGAACGCAACTCGGTTTGGCTACGCCGCCGAATGCTCGGCGAATGTTTTCTCGACGCGGAATTGTTCGATCGTTTCGGTTAATCCTTCGACGAGACGATTGAGATCTTCGGCCGCTTCGGCGATCTGTTGCGCGCCGACGGACGTTTGGCGGGCGCCGTTTGATATTTGCTCGACGCTCCGACTAATCTGCTCGCCGGCGGCGGATTGCTGTTCGGAAGCGGAGGCGACTTGCGAAACGACGTCCACCGTCTCGCTCGCGCCGGATTTAATAAGCGAAAAGGTCCGCGCCAACTCGTCGGTCAGCCGCATCCCTTCGTCCACCGAGCGCCTTGCTTCGCTCATCGACTCGTCGGCGGCTTTGGCGGAAGCTTGAATAGAGACGACGGTGGCGTTGATTTCCTTCGTCGCGCCGCTTGTTCGCTCGGCGAGTTTCCTCACCTCGTCGGCGACGACGGCGAACCCGCGCCCTTGTTCTCCCGCGCGGGCGGCTTCGATGGCGGCGTTGAGGGCGAGAAGATTAGTCTGATCGGCGATATCGTCTATGATCGCGGACATCTTACCGATATCGTCGGTCTTCCTCGCCAGTTCGCCGACGAGTTTCCCCGTCGAGTCGGCGCTTTCGACGATCCGCTCCATACCGCGTTTTGTTTCCTCGATTTTCTCGACGCCCTCGTCGGCGTGTTTGCCGGCGCTTTTAGCGAGGTCGGCGGCGTCGTTGGCGTTGCGCGTCGTCTCGAAGATCGTTTTCGCCATCTCCTCGACCGAGGAGGCGATCTCTTCGGTTTGACGGCTCTGCTCCCGGATGCCGGATGCCATCTCCTCGGCGCTCGCGGAAACCTCGCCGCTCGAGCTAACCGTCGCTTCGGCGGCGTTCCGCACCGCGGCGACGATCCGATTGAGCGAGGCGCCCAGCGCGTTGACGCTCTCTTTCATCAAGCGGTAGTCGTTTTGGAAATCGTCCTCGACGCGCGCCGTTAAGTCGCCTTCGGCCATACGGGCGAGCGTTTGCGCGGCGGATTGGAAGGGGCGATTCATCTCGGCCATTAGCTCGTTCATTCCCTCGAGCAACTCGCGGTAGGAGCCGTCGAAGGAGCGGGCGTCGGCGCGGAGGTTCAGTTCGCCCGCGACCGCCGCTTGGATGAGCGTGGCGATCTCGTTGTTGAGCGAGCGGAGCGTCTCGTTGATGGTGAGGAGTCCGGGAGAAAGTTGATCCTCGTCGCTAATAGCCGACCACTCGGGGAAGCGACCTTCGGCGAGTTGGTTCATCGCGCCGACGTAGCGAGAGAGGTTGTCCGCCAGTTGGTTCATCGCCTCGATCATCTCGCCGATCTCGTCTTCCCGTTCGAGATCGAGTCGGCGTTCGAGGTTGCCGCGCGCGAGCGAGACGATCATCTCGCGGGCGCGTTGGATCGGACGGACGATCCGCTTCGAGGCGTAGAAGAACGCCGCGCCGCCTACGATCGCCAAGAGCGCGATCATAACAATCAATCCGTAAAGAAGTCCGTCCGCGGCGGCGAGCGCCTCGTCCTCCGGTTCGACGACTATCGCCGACCAGTTCGGCGTGCCGGTAATCGGGTGATAGTTGACGAGCATCTCCCGCCCTTCGCTCAGATAGGTTCCGCCGCCGGATTCGCCGCGCGTCATCGCCTCGGCGTGCGCCTCTATTCCCTCGATTCCCGCGCCGGCGGCGTCGAGGAGGTTGAGCGCCATCACGTGATCCTCGAACGGGGAGGCGACGACGAGCCCCGATCCGTCAACAATCGCGGAGAACCCGCCCTCGCCGTGATTATTCTTCGTTACCTCGGCGCTGAGGCGATCCAACAAGACCGTCCCCCCAATCGCCGCCTCGATCGCGCCGTCGGGACCGCGATAGGACGCGACGACGGCGACGACCGCCTTGCCGCTCGATTTCGAGTAAATGGGATCGCTGATCTCGAAATCGCTTTCGCCGGCGAACAAGCGCCGGATGTATTCCCGATCGGCGAGGTTAACCTCGACATTGTTCGTGCTCCACGCGTAACCGTCGGGTAGCGCGTAGTAGAGTTCGGAATAGTTATCAGAAAGATCGGCGAACCGACGGGCGAGGTAGGCGCGCAGCGAGTCGCGGTCGCCCGAGCGGACGGTGTTGCCGTTTGCCATCGTCTCGAGTTCGGAGACGCGAGCCGAAAGCCAGTTGGCGATTTCGTTCGACTCGGTTTCGGCTTGTAACGTGGCGGCGCGTTGGGTTTGCGCGAGGATGTCCGATTCGATCTCGTAGTACGTATAAATGCCGATCGGCGGCGCGACGACGAGGATCACCGCAATAAATAGAAATACAAGCCGCCGTTGAATGGAGCTTAAGATGATTGCCCTCATTATCTATTTCCCTAAGCGTTAAATTAAAAATGCATTTGTGGGGTTCCTTAACGGAATTGCAAATATCGTGCCTATGCTTAAGCCAACGTAAGCGTTTTTGTAGTAGTTTATATAACAAACACATAGAAATAATTTCGACAAAACAGACAATTGTGTCCATCCGCAAATCTGCGGATATCCGCAAGTCTTCCCTCAAAAAATTAACAGCGGATAAGGAACGAATGCTTTCATTCAAAGAGTGACAATCTTGCGTCTCCGCACTCGACAAACAATCGAGCACGGGGACCGCCCCTACCGAAAAACTCTATCGCCCCCCCC
>WJMR01000405.1 GCA_014727845.1 Ignavibacteriales bacterium | reverse complement strand
GGGTTAAGAGATTAAGAGCGCGCCGCACCTCTTTCAGCCCCCTGTCAAGGGGGCGGCGTAGCCCCGACGAAGGAGGGGCGAAGCGGGGGTTGCTCTTTGAGCGACCGAGCGTAGCGAGTGAATACCGACGGGTCGGGATGACCTCCCTCGCGGGGCTCGTTCGGTCAGATCTTTTAGCCAAATGGGATGGGTTGAAGCATATAAATAAGGCGGACACTACGCCCGCCTATTTGGCTAATGCGTATGTCTCGCGCTTACTTCTCCGCGTCGTACCGGAACTTGGCGATCACTTTACGCGCCGCGTCGGCGACGTTCTCGGCAGTGAAGCCGAACTCCTTCATCGCCGTGCCGCCGGGCGCCGAGGCGCCGAACCGGTTCATCGCCACGAACTCGCCGCACCTGCCGACGAGTTCCGTCCACCCAAACCCCGACGCCGCTTCGACGGCGACTTTCGGCGGACGACCTTTCGGGAGCGTCTCCTCTTGATACGACATCGGTTGCGCGCGAAACAACTCGAAGCTCGCGACGTTGACGACGGCGACCTTCTTCCCCTCTTCCTCCAGCAGCTCGGCGGCTTCGAGCGCGACGGCGACTTCGGAACCCGAAGCGAGAAGCATAACGTCGGGCGTGTCCTCGGCCGGCTTAAGAACGTAGGCGCCTTTCCCGACGTTCTTCTCCGACGCGTAGCGCGAGCGGTCGATCGTCGGAAGCCCTTGGCGGGTAAGGATGAGCGCGGTCGGGCCCTCTCGGCGCTCGAGCGCGATCTTCAGCGCTTGCGAAGTCTCGTTCGCGTCCGCGGGGCGGAGCGTTACGAGGTTAGGGATGGCGCGCAAGCTCGCTATCTGTTCGATCGGTTGGTGCGTCGGACCGTCCTCGCCGAGTCCGATACTATCGTGCGTGAAAACGTAAACGACGGGCAGCTTCATCAGCGCGGCGAGTCGGATCGTCGGGCGCATGTAATCCGAAAAGATGAGGAACGTGCCGCCGTACACGCTCAAGCCGCCGTAGAGCGCCATACCGTTGAGGACGGCGCCCATCCCGTGCTCGCGCACGCCAAAGTGGAGGTTGCGACCGATCCGATTCTCGGCGGAGAACGCCGTCTCGCCGTCGATCTTCGTGTTGTTCGAGGGCGCGAGATCCGCGCTGCCCCCGACGAGCGCGTCGAGGTTCGCGGAGACCGCGTTGATCGCCTTGCCGAACGCTTTCCTCGTCGCGATCTTCTCGCCCGCTTTTTCGAAGACGGGAAGCGCGTCCGTCCACGCGTCGCCGAAATGTCCGTTCCGATGCCGGACGAATCGGTCGGCTTCTTTCGGATATTGTTCGGCGTAGCGCTTAAACATATCGTCCCACTCGGCGTTCTTCTTGGCTCCCTCTTCGGCGCGTTTGGCGTAGAACTCCTTCGCCTCGTCGGGAACGACGAACGGGTCGTGCTCCCATCCGAACGCCTTCTTGGTCGCCGCGAGTTCCTCGTCGCCGAGGGGCGAGCCGTGGACGCCGGAGGTGTTCGCCTTGTTCGGCGCGCCAAATCCGATGACCGTTTTGGTAACGACGAGCGTCGGACGCGGATCGGCTTTGGCGTCCTCGACGGCTTTTTCGATTTGCGCGAGGTCGTTGACGTCGCTCACCCGGAGGACTTGCCAGCCGTAGGCGTCGAAGCGTTTCGGAACGTCGTCGCTATAGGCGAGCGAGGTCGGTCCGTCGATGGTGATGTCGTTGTCGTCGTAGAAGAAGACGATCTTGCCGAGCTTGAGGTGCCCCGCCAACGAGGCCGCCTCGTGCGAGACGCCCTCCATCAAATCGCCGTCCGAGCAAATGCCGTAGATATAATGATCGAGGATCGGGAAGCCCTCGCGGTTGAAGCGCGCGGCGAGGTGTTCTTGCGCCAGCGCCATCCCGACGGCGTTCGCGAAGCCCTGTCCCAGCGGACCCGTCGTCGTCTCGACGCCCGGTAGCTCCCGATACTCGGGATGCCCGGGCGTGCGGCTTCCCCAATGCCGGAAGCTCTTCAGGTCGTCGGTCGTAACGTCGAAGCCCGCCACGTGCAGAGCGGAATAGAGCAACATGCTGCCGTGCCCAGCCGAGAGGATAAAGCGATCGCGGTTCGCCCACGAGGGGTTCGCGGGATTGTGGTCCATAATTTTCCCATACAGCATATGCGCGAGCGGCGCGCATCCCATCGGCATGCCGGGATGACCCGACCCCGCCTTCTCGACGCCCTCTATCGATAACATGCGGATCGTATCGACGCTCAGTCGGTCTATATC
>WJMR01000404.1 GCA_014727845.1 Ignavibacteriales bacterium | reverse complement strand
TTCTACAACAACGGCGACGTCGGCGTCGATTTAATCTCCCCGTGCGACGACGGAACCACGCGCGTGACGTTGAACGATTTCTGGGACGAGGACGACGGCGGCAACGGCGCGCTCAATTATCCGCTCCTCCAGCGAGCGATTCTTTCGAGCGACGTTCTGCGTATCGAGGGGTTCGCCTCGGCGCGGGCGACGATCGAGTTCTTCGTCGCCGCACAAGACGAGCGCGCGTTTGGCGAGGGACAAACGTTCTTGTTCGAAGCGGTGGAAGGGGCGGCGAACGACCTCGACGGTTCCCACCACGAATATGGACCGGGAAAAATAAACGGCGCGTTACAAGGTCGCGATCGAACGACGCGCTTTGCTTTCGAGATATCCGCGCCCGAGGGGGTCGGGATAGGAACTCGTCTCACGGCGACCGCAAGTATTGGCGGCGAGACGTCGGAGTTCTGCGCCGTCGTCGTCGTCGAGCCCGCGCTCGAGATTCTCGTCGCCCGCGACTCGTTGGAACCATAGAATCGGAACAATATTTTACTATTTTAATCGTATCGTTCGCGCGCCCGGTTTCCGACCGCGCCCGCGAACGCCTCGTCGAGCGGCGGTTGGAACGCCGCTTGTCGTCCGTAATCATAACCGCGACGGGACGCACGCGCGTCGCGGTGAACGGGAGCGTAGGAGTGCCCGAAAAACCCCTGATACTATTAGCCGACGATGAACGGCTCGGCGCGAGCATCGCAAAGTTCCGCTTGGAAAAGGAGGGCTTCGAGGTGAGCGTTTTCGAGAACGGCGAGGGCGTGACCGAGGCGGCGGCGGAGCGCCGACCCGCGGCGGTAATCCTCGACGTGATGATGCCCGTGCTCGACGGGTACGCGACGTTGCGTAAATTGCGCGAGCGAACGGAGACGAAGGACGTGCCCGTCGTGATGCTCACCGCGAGAAGCCGAGAGGAGGATTTTATGCGAGCGCAGGAATTCGGAGTGAGCGGTTTTATTACGAAGCCGTTCTCGCCGACGGAGCTTATCTCGACGATACGGGAGGCGATCGGATGACGGGACGCGCGCTTTTCGCTATCGCGGCGCTCGCCGTCTCGAACGGCGGCGCGCAAAACGCGTCGGACGCCGAGCGGGCGATCCGCGACGGCGAGCTCGACGAGGCGAGGGCGATGTACGAAACGCTGTACGAGTCGGATCCTCGCAACGCGGACTACGCGCTCGGGGTCGGGAAGACCGCGTTCTTTCTGGGCGACGCCGAAGCGGCGCGCGACCACCTCGCCGTCGCCATTGCGTTGGCGCCGATGTATTGGGACGCTTACGCCCTACTCGCAAACGTGCATGCCTCGCTCGGACGTTACGACTCCGCCGCCGCCGCGATCGCGCCCGCGTTCGAGGCGAATCCCAAACGAAGCGACTACGCCCGACGCTACGCCGACTATCTCGCCTCCGCGAACGATTTCGAAAGATTACGCGAAGCGCTCGAGACGATCGACCGAATGGAGACCCCGCCCCCGATATCCGACGCGACGCGACGACTCGCCCTCCGGCGGAGCGCGCGCCTCGTCGGCGCCTACCATGCAAACGACCTCATAGACGATTGGCGGGAGACGGAGGCGGCGTTCGGATTCGCGCCGACGACCGACTTCTCCGCCGAGACGTCACTCTTCGTCGCCGAACGATTTGAGACGAACGACGCGTTGTTCGCCGTCGTCGCGTATTGGAAGCCAAGTGAGTGGGCGGTCGCGCGAGGCGGCGTCGCCAAAGGATTCGAGCGGACGTTCCTCCCCGCGTGGCGGCTCGAGGCGGGCGCGACCGCGTATCCGCTCGACGGCGCGAGTGTGTTCGTAGGATTTACGTATTTCGAATTCGATCGCGAGCGCGTCCGGCTCTACTCGGGCGGCGTCGAGGCGGGGTTGTGGCGGGGAAGCTACGCGCGCGCGCAATTCTACTCGGCCGACGAGGACGCGAGTTACGCCCTTTCGCTCGGTTGGCGCGGCGACGACGCGCGAGCGGCGATCGGCTTCGCGACGGGAGAAGAGGCGTATCAATCGGCGCTCGTTCCCGAGCAACTCTTCGCCGAAACCGAGTCGGCGTTCCTACGCGCCGAATGGTTCTTCGCCGTCGAGTGGGCCGTCCGGTTGGGCGTCGCCGTCGTCGATCGAAAAGGGTCGTACCGAAGCGACAAATACGAGGCGGGCGTTGTTTTCAAATTCTGATATATTTACGTTTATTGTTTGTGTAATCGTCGCTCTGACGATTCTCGTCGCCGTCCTTATCGCAACGGTATTTATGCTTCGCTTATTTAGCTCCGCGAACGAGAAGAGGGAGGAGGAATTTCGTCGGGAATGGGAACCTCGTCTGTTCGAGTATCTCCTTTCGGACGAACCCTCCGATCGCTTTGTCGCCTCGCTCGATCGCAAACACTACGGTTTCTTTCTCTCGATGTTGCGGGATTTTCTCGTCGTAACCAAAGGCGAGGATTTCGAGCGCGCCGCGTCGCTCATCGTCGATACAAAAATCTACGACCATCTTATGGAGGCGTTGAAAAGTCGGCGATCGAGCAAAAAGATCGAGGCGGCGTATTACCTCGGATTGACGCGCGCCGAACGCGCGAAAGCCCGCTTGGTGGAGGGGTTGACGCACGCCGGCGGTAAAGAGTATCGCTACTACGCCGTCGCACTCGCGCGGATGAACGCCCTCGAAACCGCGCCGCTCATACTCGAACGAATGCGAGGGAAGCGACCGTCGAGCAAGGAAGAAGCGATCGAGGTCTTCCAAGAATTCCGACGCGAGGTTTGCTACGACCTACTCGATATGATGTCAAGCGAGCGCGACGAGTTCTTCAAAGTCGTGTTCGTAGCCGTTTTCAGCCGTTTCAAGTTTTTCGAGGCGGAGGAGGAAATCCTCCGGTTCCTCGAAAGCGCGGAGACTAAAGAGGGCAAGATCGTCGCCATCCGCGCGCTCGGCGAAATTGAGT
>WJMR01000403.1 GCA_014727845.1 Ignavibacteriales bacterium | reverse complement strand
GTGCGACGCGGTCGTGTTTCCCGAAAACGAGGCGGACGTCGTTGAAGCGCTGAAACGCGCGAACGAACGCGGCGAACGCGTCACCGTCGCCGGCGCGGGCACGGCGGTTTTCTTCTTGCCCGCCGAGATGAATTGCAGCATCACCATCTGCGCGGTAGCGTCCTGCATAGCCACGCGGTCGGGCTTCATATCGGCGTAGTCCGCGCCGCGTTTCAACGCCTCCTTCGCTCCGTCCCACAGGTGCGCGTAGAGGATCTTCTCGGCGTACGTCGCCGGGCGCCCAAGCGTTTTTCGCGCTTGTTCCACGTCTGATTTGAAGGATTCCAAACGAGCTTTAATCATATCGAAATTTGCCGTCATAACCACTCCGGATAGTTGATTGGTCGGGATACGAGCGTCGCCGAGGAGTACGGCGGCTCCAACAATTACGTCGCCGCATTTGCCTAAATCGTATAAATATACTAAACTTATCGATGAAGAGAAAAGACGGGCGTTGATCTCCAATTAATCCGTACGTGTATGATCGTCAAGCGGAGCGCGGACGAAACAAGGGCCTACCTCTCGGACGCGTCGAATCTAAAAGGAACGTGCGACGCGGTCGTGTTCCCCGAAAACGAGGCGGACGTCGTTGAAGCGCTGAAACGCGCGAACGAACGCGGCGAACGCGTCACCGTCGCCGGCGCGGGCACGGGATTGGCGGGCGCGCGGACGCCGATGGGCGGAACCGTGTTGGCGACCGACAACCTCGATAAGATTATCGAGATCGACGAACGGACGCGGCTGGCGCGGGTGGAGCCGGGAGTATCGCTTAATCGCCTACGGGAACGCGCGCGCGAGCTCGGCTTGTTCTTCCCACCGAGTCCCACCGAAGAAGATTGCTACGTCGGCGGCGCCATAGCCACCAACGCTT
This sequence comes from Ignavibacteriales bacterium, assembly GCA_014727845.1. Taxonomy (GTDB): domain Bacteria; phylum Bacteroidota; class Ignavibacteria; order Ignavibacteriales; family Ignavibacteriaceae; genus WJMR01. The sequence goes on along the minus strand of WJMR01000403.1, from coordinate 8,476 downwards.
CGGGAGGCGCCTCGTTCAAGTACGGCGCCGTGCGGGATTACGTGAAGGCGTTGCGCGTGGTTCTCCCGACGGGCGACACGCTCGCGCTCCGACGCGGGAAACAACAAGCCAAGGAAAGACGGCTCGTCCTTCTCGCGGAAACCGGCGGCGCGATTGCGGCGCAATTGCCGTGTTACGAATCGCCCGACGTGAAGAACGCCGCGGGCTATTTCGTAAAACCCTATATGGACGCGATTGATTTGTTCGTCGGCGCGGAAGGAACGCTCGGAGTGATCGTCGAGGCGACGATAGAGTTGGCGCCTTTGCCCGAGGAACTGTTCTCGTGCGTCGCGTTTTTCCCGTCCGAAAAATCGGGGCTGGATTTCCTCGACGAGGCGCGCGAGCGGTCGAGAAGCGAGGCGGGCGTGTCGGCGCGAACGCTGGAGTATTTCGACGGCGGGACGCTCACGCTCGTCGGCGAGAAGTATCCCGACGTTCCCGCCGACGCGGGCGCGGCGATCTGGTTCGAGGAGGAGACGACGCCGGAGGAGATCGACGAGGTCGCCGAACGGTGGGCCGAGCTGATCGTGCGTCACGGCGGCGACCCCGACGACGTGTGGGCGAGCTTGGACGAGAACGATCGGCGCAAAGTTAAAGAGTTCCGACACGACGCTCCCGCCGCCGTCAACGAATACATAGCCGCGAACGATTTCAAAAAGCTCGGCACGGACGTCGCCGTCCCCGTCTCGGAGTTCCGCGACTATTACGAATACGTGAAGCGGAAAATCGAAACCTTCGGATTGCGGTACGTGATCTACGGTCACGGCGGCGACTGCCACCTCCACGCGAACATGCTTCCGGAAAACAACAAGCAGTTCCTCCACGGCAGAGAGTGCTATCGCTACCTCTGCATCGAAGCGGTCCGACGAGGCGGCACCGTCTCCGCCGAGCATGGGATCGGGAAATTGAAGCGCGGGTATCTCGTGGATATGTACGGCGTGGACGCGGTGCGGGAAATGGCGGCGCTCAAAGCGACGTTCGACCCCAAACGAATCTTAAACGTCGGCGTGATGTTCGACGAGAGCTTCTTCCCTCGGTAGCCCCGCCGCGCGAGAGTAATCCGAGATATCCCCGAAGACGCCCGCCAATCAAGGCGTTCGAGCGACGCCAGCGTATCCCCGCGTCAATCGCGGACGCTCGCCGCCTCCTCGGGAAAAGCGCGTCGTAGCAGGTCGAAAAGTCCCTCGTCGATCCACGCGTAATATTCCGCGACCGCCTCCCCGTCAAAGCCCTCTCGACGGTTGCGCTCGACGATTTCCTCCGCGCGCGCGATCGACGCCTCCTCTATTTCCGCCAACGGCGCGGCGACGCCCGTCTCGGAATCCAACAGCGCGGGGAGCCGGATATATCGCTCGCCCGAGCCGCGCGTGATTGGAAAAAGGCGCGATTTGAGCGCGAGGGAAAGCTCGCAGAGGGGCGCGACGCCCGACTCGTTCGGCGAAAGCAAATCGGGGAGCGCGTCCCCGCCCGCCGTCCAATGCGCCGTCGCGACCGAGGTAAGCGGGAAGCCGAGGATCGTCCACATCGTCGCGAGTTCGCCCGGCTCGTCCGTCCGAACCCCTTCGACGACGACCGTCGAGACCGAGGACGAGCGAGGAATGAAATCTTGGAACGTCCGCCACGTCGCGCCGTTCTTCGCCTCTTCGCGGAGATCGACGCCCGTAAGCGCGTGATCGAGCGAGCGGGAACACGTTTGTAAAAGGAAGGGCGCCGAGAGTCCGTCGATCGCCGCGGCTTGATGGAAGAGCTTTTCCGCCGCCAAGTGGCGGATGTAGCCGTAGCCCTCGTCTCGCGCGCCGTAGGCGGAGTAGTTCGTCCGAATCACGTAGCCGTGCGGGGCGACGGCGGGGTCGTTCGCGTCGATCTTCCGCCATCCGAAATTCGTCGTTTCGTAGTAGGCGCATCCCCCCTCGCCGTCGATAACGCCGAAGTTCGCCTCGACGCCGAGCGGCTTGGCGAGCGTGTCGAGCATCCGTTCGAAGTCGTCGAGGGTGGCGCAGTTTTGGAGCGCGAGCTTCATTACGAATCCCTCGCGATCGGCGAGCGAGGTCGTGTCGGTCGGGGGTTTTAAGTTGTAGGAGGCGGAGTTCATGATCGCGAATCCGGCGGCGTTGACGCCCGCCCACACCTCGAGACCCGCGCGATCCGCGGCGTTCAGCAATCCGATATACGCGAAACGCCCGTCCGAAAAATACCGCACGACGTTTTGCTCGAAGCCCGAGTCGCGATGCTTCCACAAGAGCGGGCGACCGCTCGCGGTGTGTTTGCCGTTGATAATCGCGGTCGTGCAGGGGGTCGCGAAGGACGCGAGCGAGAAAGCGGCGAGCGCCGAGAGAACGATTCGTCTCATAGTTTTGTTCTCGTTGTTGGATTCGTATGTTGACGTCGCGCGAGCGATCGACGAAAGAAAATAGATATTTCTCGAACATCCGACAACCGACGGGAGGCCGAAGTGAGTAAATCGAAATGGAGTTTGGAGGGAAAGCGCGCCGTGATCACGGGCGGCACGAAGGGGATCGGGCGAGCGACCGCCGAGGAGTTTCTCGACCTTGGCGCGGAGGTCCTCGTCGTCGCGCGATCCGAACGCGACGTGAGCGAGGCGACGGAGGAATGGACGCGGAACGGTAAAGGCGCGGCGTACGGCGTCGCGGCGGACGTTACGACCGAGGAGGGGCGCGACGCGGTTTTCGAGCGCGTGAAAAAATTGTGGGCGAGCTTCGACGCGCTCGTCAACAACGCGGGCACGAACATCCGCAAGCCCTCGATCGACTACGACCGCGAGGAGTACGACGCGATCGTCGAGTTGAACCAGCGCGCGACGTACGAGATGTGCAAGCGGTCGTATCCGTATCTGGAGAAGTCGGGCGAGAGCGCCGTCGTGAACGTGACGTCGGTCGGCGGGTTGACGCACGTCGGGACGGGCGCGCCCTACGCGATGAGCAAAGCGGCGATCGAGCAAATGACGCGCAACCTCGCCGTCGAGTGGGCGAGCGACGGCATTCGCGTCAACGCCGTCTCGCCGTGGTACATCGACACGCCGCTGACGCACGAGAAACTCTCGAACCCCGACTATCTCGACGCCGTGCTCAAGCGGACGCCGATGAAACGCGTCGGGGAGCCGAAGGAGGTAGCCGCCGCGATCGCCTTCTTCGTTATGAACGCGTCGTCGTACGTTACGGGGCGGGGGCTTTCGGTTGACGGCGGATTCATGGCGTACGGGTTTAGTTCGCCGTAGCTACGCGAACACGCCCGCGAGTTTCGCGCCGCACGCGCCGCACGTGTCGCCCTCGAGGTTGACGAAGCGGACGTTGCGCCAATTCCGAGCGAGAAGCGCCGCGCCGCACGAGGCGCAATACGTCGTAGCGCCCTCTTGGGAAGCGACGTTGCCGACGTACGCGTGCTTGAGACCCGCGTCGAGCGCTATTTGTCTCGCGTTCGTAACCGTCTCGACGGGGGTGGGGGGAGTGTCGAGCATCTTGAAAGAGGGATGGAACGCGGTGAAGTGTATCGGCGTTTCGGCGCCGAGTCGCTCGCCGATCCAATCCGTCATACGCCGCAGTTCGTCTTCGTCGTCGTTCTCGCCGGGGATGAGCAGCGTCGTCAGCTCGATCCACGCGTCCGTCTCTCGGCGTAGCCATTCGAGCGTCTCCAACACGGGCGCGAGCGAGCCGAGCGCGAGCCGCTTGTAGAAATCGTCCGAGAACGCCTTCAGATCGACGTTCGCCGCGTCAATGTCCGCGAAGACGTCCTCGCGCGCGCGTTCGGCGATATAGCCGTTGGTTACCATCACCGAGCGGATATCCTCGGCTGACGCGCGTTTCGCGACGTCGATCACAAATTCTCCAAATACGACGGGGTCGTTGTAGGTGTAGGCGATCGAAGGACATCCCTCGCGCTTCGCCAGCTCGACGATCTCCTCGGGCGCGGCGCGTCGCGAATACGCTTGGTCGTTCTCGGATTTCGAGCTCGTCCAGTTCTGGCAGTATTGGCAACCGAGGTTGCAGCCCGCCGTCCCGAAGCTGAGTATCGGCGTTCCGGGGAGGAAGTGGTTGAGCGGCTTCTTCTCGATCGGATCGACGCCGAACCCGAGCGGCTTGCCGTACGCCGACGTTTTCAGTTCGCCCCCGACGTTCTTCCGCACGAAACAGAAACCGCGCTTCCCCTCGCCCAACACACAGTAGCGCGGACACAGTTCGCACAACACGCGCCCCTTCTCGTTGAGGCGCCACCACTTCGCGGGATAAAGTTCGCTTGTCGTCATCGGTTTCTTTTTCGGGTAAGATAACGCGCGGAGGGCGCCCGACGCAACCGGCGCGAAAAAAATAGGACGCGCGCGCGTCCTTTGGAAGAAGTCGAATCCGCAAGCGCCCTTGTCAGATAACTTCGAAACGAAGGAGGTTCCGCCTCGTTTTTTCAGAGTAGGGGGCGCCGGCGGTGAAGACGACGACGTCGCCCTCCTTGACGCAGTTGGTTTCTTTGGTGAGTTTAACCGCTTGGTCGATCGCCTCTTGGTCGTGCAAGATCTCCTTTTGGTAGAGCGCGGTGACGCCCCACTTCATCGAGAGGTTGTTCATCACGTCGAAGTCGTCGGTTACCGCGATGATGCGGGCGTGGGGTCGATACTTCGAGAGTCCGCGCGCGGTTCTGCCGTTGTGCGTGAAGACGACGATCGCCGCGGCGCCGATGCGGTCGCTCAGCTCGACGACCGTGCGATTGACCGCGTCGAACAGTCGTTCCTCGAAATCGTCGATCGGGTCGTACTCGATCTTTCGGTTGATCTGCACGTTCTCCTCGGCGTTCATCACCACGTCGTTCATCATCTTGACGGCGCGGACGGGATACTTGCCGACGGAGGTCTCGCCCGAGAGCATCACCGCGTCGGTCCCGTCCCAGACGGCGTTGGCGACGTCGCTCGCTTCGGCGCGCGTCGGCGTCGGGTTGTGGATCATCGACTCGAGCATTTGCGTCGCGGTGATCACCATCTTCCCGACGGCGTTGCATCGGTGGACGATCAATTTTTGCGCGATCGGCACCTCGAACGGCTCCATCTCGACGCCCAAGTCGCCGCGCGCCACCATCACGCCGTCGGCGACGGCGAGGATCTCCTCGAAGTTCTCGACCGCCTCGGGTTTCTCGATCTTCGCGACGAGCGGACGGACCTTGCCGCGCGCTTCCATCCAGTTTCGGAGATCGACGATGTCTTGCGCGCGTCGCACGAACGAGAGCGCGACGAAATCCACTCGCTTCCCGTCGCCGAGCGCGTAGTCGAGGTCGCGTAAATCTTTCTCCGTCACCGAGGGCGTCGAGAGTTTCATCCCCGGCAGATTCATTCCCTTGCGCGGCTTCAGCGTTCCGCCGTTTACGATCTCGCACCAAATCGAACGCTCTCCCTTCTCGACGACGCGCAGGTGGAGCAGTCCGTCGTCGATCAACACGCGGTCGCCGATCTCCGCGTCGCGCGGCAGGTCGGCGTAGGAAGTGGAGATCCGCTCCGCCGTTCCCTCGATCTCCTCGGTCGTGATCTCGATCTTCTCGCCGTCCTTCAGCTCGATCTCCGGCTCGCTCAATTCTCCGACGCGAATTTTTGGACCCTGCAAGTCCGCGAGAATCGCGACGCTCGATGAAGTCTCCACGCACGCCCCGCGGATCTGCTCGAAGAGCTCGTCGAACGCCTCGTAAGTTCCGTGCGAGAAATTGAGCCGAACGCCGTCGAGCCCGGCGTTGATCAGCTTCTTGATCGTCTCCTTGTCGCTCGTCGCGGGTCCCAAGGTGGCGAGGATTTTCGTCTTCGCGAAAAGATTGTCGGAATAGGTTATCATTATGTCGTCCGTTATTTTTTAGTCGTTCGTCGTTTCGGTTTGTTCGCGCTCAAGGCGGCTTTCCCCGCCTGCTTGGCGCGGGTGAAAAGAGTCTTGAGCTTAGTTTCGACGGCGCCATACACGCTCGTCTTGCCGAAGGAGCCGTCCTTGCAACGAGTGGCGGCGACTTTGCCCGTCGTGAGCTCTATCGCCTCCTCGATTCGCTCGACGCCCCAGACGTGGAACTTCTTTTTCTTCGCGGCTTGCACTACTTCGTCCTTGAGCATCAAGTCCTTCACGTTTTGCGCCGGAACGACGACGCCTTGCTCGCCCGTCAATCCGCGCTCCTTGCAGACTTCAAAGAACCCCTCGATTTTCTCGTTGACGCCGCCGATCGGTTGAATCTCGCCTTTCTGATTGACCGACCCCGTGATGGCGACGCCCTGTTTGATGGGGACTTCCGACAGGGCGGAGACGAGCGCGCAGATCTCCGCCGCCGAGGCGCTGTCGCCGTCGATCGGTCCGTAGGATTGCTCGAAGACGACGCTTGCGTTGAAGGAGAGGGGCGCGCGCGATCCGAACGTCTCGCGGAAATAGCCCGTGATAATGAGCATCGCCTTGTCGTAACTCTTGCCGCTGTAGCCCGCCTCGCGCTCGACGTTGACGATCGAGCCGGCGCCCATGGAGACCGAGGCGCTGATGCGCGTGGGTTTGCCGTAGGCGTGGAACTCGGAGCCGAAGACGGCGAGCCCGTTAATTTGTCCGACGCGTTCCCCTTCGGTTTCGAGGAGGGTGTCGCCTTCGCGGATCATCTCGGATATCTTCGTCTCCCACAAGCCGTGCCGTCGGCGGGATTGTTCGTAGGCGCGATCGACGTGCTCGGGCGCGACGCGCTCGGCGGCGTCGGCGCGGGCGTAGTGCTCCGCCTCACGCGCGAGATCGACGATCGCCGAGAAGCGCGTCGTCAGTTTCGTCTTCTTGCCCGCGTAGCGCGCCGCCAATTCGAGGAGCGTCGCGGTCGCCTCGCGGGAGAACTCGAGCAGCCCCTCCTCCTCGACGGTCTTCTTGAGCACGCGCGCGTAGGCGAGGAGCGCGTCGTCGTCGCGATCGACTTCGTAGTCGAACTCGGCTTTGATCTTGAATATCTTTTTGAAGTCGTCCTCGTACGCCGCCAGCGCCGCGTAGGTGCGCGCGGATCCGATGAGGATCACCTTTGCGTCGATCTCGATCGGCTCGGGTTGAATCGTGGCGGGCGAGACGAGGAGCGACTCGGCGGGGTCTTGGATTTCGTATCGGCGATACGCGAGCGCGCTCTTGAGCGTCCGCCATGCCCCCGGTTCCTCGAAGAGGCGCTCGGCGCGGAGGACGAGATAGCCGCCGTTGGCGCGGAGCAGCGAGCCGCTCTTGATGTGCGTAAAATCGGAATACCAACCGCCTCTTCCGTCGCCCGTCTTTTCGATGACGCCGAAGAGGTTCTTATAGGTCGGGGAGATCTCGACGACGACGGGCGGCGACTCGATCCCCGCGTTGTCTTGCGCGAGGTTGACGTCGTAGAGTCGGAGCCGCGCCTCGTTGAACGCCGCCGCTTCCTCGTCCTCGCCGGCGGGATAGAAGGCGCTCGAGTGCTCGAGCATATCTTCCCGCGCCTCGTCGAGGTGGCGGGAGACGACGCCGTCGTCGCGGAACGCCTCGAGCGAGTCGAACGCCGCGTCGATCAACGTTCCGAGCGCGTGCCGTCGGAGTTTCCCTTCCCCCTCGCGCATCTCCGCGTTCAGACGGACGCTCTTGTGGTACACGCCGCGCAAGTCGTCTTTGTATCGGCGGTAGTTCTCGACAATCTTCTCCGCCTCTCGTTCGTCGAGCTTGTCGTCCTCCACCAGCTTGCCGAGGTTTTGCGCGGGAACGGGTTCGCCGTTAACGATCGGGAGGACGTCGGGTTGGCGCGCGCCGTTCTCCGCCTCCACGTGTCCGAGCGCGAAGCCGTCCTTCTCGAGCGTCTCCTCGAAATCCGAAAGCAGTTTCGCCTCGCGCTCGCGGAATCGTTCGACAAGCTTGCGGCGGTTCTCGCGGAACTTCTCGTCGTCGAAGAGCGCCGGCGCCTTCTCGGTCAGATACTCGACGACGCGGGCGAACTCTTTTTGGAATTTGGCGCCGTTGCCGGCGGGAAAGACGAGGAGCCGCGGTCGGCGCGGGTCGCGGAAGTTGTGGACGTAGGCGTAGTCCTTAAGCTCGGCGCGCTCGTCGATCATCCGATCGAGGATGCGCTTAACGGCGGTGGTTTTCCCGACGCCCGAAAGCCCCGCGATGAACACGTTGTAGCCCGGCTTCTTGATCGAGACGCCCAGTTCCAACGCCTCCATCGCGCGGTCTTGACCCACGACGGCGTTGATCGGCTCGAGATCGGAGGTGGAGGAAAAGGAAAGCGTTTTAGGGTCGCATCGCCAACGGAGGAGTTTGGGCGTTAGCGAATCGGGAAGCTTCGCGGCGCGTATCGGCATCGGGACTCTCGATTTAGCGGAAAAGATATCTAATAAGTGCGGAAAAGATATCTAATAAGTATAGAGAAATCTCGGAAGGCAAACAACCGAGGCGCGTTGGGCTTCGTCGTGGCTAAGCTACGGAGCTGGGGAGAAGGGGTC
>WJMR01000402.1 GCA_014727845.1 Ignavibacteriales bacterium | reverse complement strand
GGGAACGGCGCAAAGAACGCCGCCGAGAATCCGCCGAAGAAGAGGAGAAAGAGCCACGCGGGGAGACGGAAGCCGGGATAGAAATTCTTCAGGAAGCCGCGCCAACTCGAGGCGAAGCCGTCGTACATCCGACACGAGACCGCCTCGCCGCCGAGGAGCGTGGTGATCCGATAGCGCGCCCGCTTCGTTTCGATCGCCAAGCGCATGTCTTCGACGGGATCAAGCCGCGCCGTCGCGTGCCCGCCGATACGCTCGTAGGCGGCGCGGTCGAAGAGAAGAAACTGTCCGTTCGCCGCCGAGAGAGAGAGGCGCCGCGTGCGCCAGATAGTCGGGAGATAGACCAAACTCAAGAGGACCCAATTCATCAGCGGGGTTACGAGCCGCTCGCCGAAGGAGTCGAGTCGCTGCGTCGGGAAGACCGTCAGCAGTCGCGACCCATCGGCGCGCATCCTCGCGACCGCCGCGCCGAGGGCGTTCGGGGCGAGACGGACGTCGGCGTCCACGAAGAGAAAGAGCTCCCCCTCCGCGGCGGCGGCGAGCTGCCGGCACGCCCAATTCTTGCCGAGCCACCCCTCGGGCACGGGGGCGCCGTCGAGTCGTCGGACGCGGGCGTCGCGTCGCGCTCGTTCGTCGATCTCCCGCCGGGTGCCGTCGCTCGAGTCGTCGTCCAACGCGAGCGCCTCGAAATTCCGATACGTCTGCCCCAACACGGCGTCGAGGCACGCCCCGACGTTCCCCTCTTCGTCGCGCGCGGGCACGAGGACGCTCACCTTCGGCTCCTCGATCCCCGGCTCCTCGATCCTCGGCTCCTCGATCTTTGGCTCGCCGAGGACGGGCGCCGCGAGAGCGTTGAGGAACGCGACGATCGTGGGTATCGCGAGGACGACGAGCACGGCGACGAGCGCGACGGTCATACGAACGCCTCCTTGCGAAATCCGGCGACGAGCGCGACGGTCATACGAACGCCTCCTTGCGAAATCCGGCGTCGGGGTCGCGTCGATCGCGCTCGAGGGCGCGGAGGTTCGCGTAAAACGCTGCTTGGAAGCGGTCGAAGTCGCGGCGGACATCCTCGCTCGCGAGCGCCTCGCCGAAGCGGACGTCGAGCCAAGGGAGCTTTTCCTCGCTCCACGAAACGCCGAACGCGAGAGGGAGTACGGTCGCCGACGCGTCGGTCGGGAGGAACGTCGGCAACCCGCGCTCGAGCGAGACCGCCTCGGCGGCGAGGGGTTGGATCTCGCCTTGCGGATAGAAGACCGTCAGGTTCGCGGCGTCGGCGAGAAGCGCGCGCGTGTACGTCCGCGCCGCGGCCACCGAGCGGGGCGCCCCGCGCGTAACGCCGTAGCAACCGAGCCGGCGGAAAACCCAATAGCGGCGCAGTTGTTCGGCGAGCATCATCAAATGGAAGCGCCGCTCGGGAAAGCGGATCCGCCACACTTGATAAACGAAGAAGCCGTCCCACCACGAGAAGTGGTTCGGGGCGAGGAGGAGGGCGCGACTCTCGGGAACGCTCGGCTCGTTGAACAATCGGAGCGCGCGAAAGTGTCGACGCGTCAGGCGTTTCAAGTAGGGATCGAATATCGCCCGCGCCCAACGGGCGTGTCGGGCTTCGATCATAGCGAGGGGAACCGTTCGTAGTTGTGGCGAAAGAGGAGATCGGCGGCGTGCTTGCCGCTCAGCGCGGCGAGGGGAACGCCCCCGCCGGGATGCGACCCGCCGCCCGCGAAATAGAGACCTTCGACGCCTCGCGCTTTGTTCCGTTGGCGGAGGAACGAGGCGCGCCTGCCGTTCGAGGAGGGACCGTAGATCGAGCCGAGCGTCGCGCCCGTCTCCCGTTCGAGATCGCGGGGCGTGCGCGTCGTCTCCGCGACGATCGCGTCGGCGACGTCGATTCCGCTATTCGCCTTGACGCGCGCGAGGATCGACGACCTCGCCCGATCGATCGTCTCGGCGTCGTACGGATCCTCCGACGCGGGCGCGTTGACGAGGACGTACCAATTCTCCGTCCCCGCCGGCGCCGTCTCGGGTTCCATCTTCGCGGGGATGTGGACGTACGCGGTCGGGTCGTCGGGGAGCCGGCGCTCCTTACCTAATTGTCGGAACTCGAGTCGATAATCCTCCGAAAAGAACACGTTGTGCGCGGCGAGGTTGTCGTGCGCGCGCTCGACGTTCCAGAGAAAGAGCAAGCCGCTCGTCGAGGGCGCGGTTGTGAAGAGTCGTCGGCGTCGTCGCCCTCCCTCGAGAAGCTCGTCGTAGGTTCGCTCGACGTCCGCGTTGGAGACGACGGCGTCGTAGGTCTCGAACGCTCCGTTAACGACGACGCCGGCGACGCGGCGGTTGCGGACGACGATCCGCTCGACGGGAACGCCGCGCTTGATCTCGACGCCGACGCGCTCGGCGAGCCGCTCGATCGCGTTGACAATCGCGAGGACGCCCCCCTTTACGTGATAGGCGCCGAGGACGTTCTCGACGTAGGCGATCAAGTTCAGCGTCGCCGGCGCGCGGTAGGGGCTCGAGCCGTTGTAGGTGGCGTAACGGTCGAAGAGCCGCGCGGTCCGCTCGTCGTCGAAAAAAAAGTCGTTGGCTTGGTGCATCGTGCGGAACGGGTCGAGCTTGTTCAGGTTCAGCGCGGTCGCTATCGAGCCGGGTTTGCGGAAGGCGCGGAGCGTCGAGAAATCGCTCCACAGAAACAGCGGCGCGCCCGTCTCGTGGATGGCGCGGGCGTAGTCGAAATAGTCGCCGAGGGCGCCGGGCTTCTCGCCGAGCTTCTCGACCAGCTCCCGCTCGAACGCCCCCGGGTCGCGTCTCGCGTCGAGCGTCGTTCCGTCGGGATAGAAGTAGCGGGCGACGGGATCGAGGGGAATCGTCGTTAGGTAATCCTCGAACGCGGCGCCGACGTAGTCGAAGAACTCCTCGAACGCGTCGCGCATCGTGAAGACGGTGGGACCGAGAGGGAAGCGGGCGCCGGCTTGCTCGATCTCGCCGATCTTTCCGCCGAGCCGATCGTTCGCTTCGTAGAGCGTTACGTGAAAACCCTTGGCCGCCAAGCGCGTCGCGGCGGTCAAGCCGCCCATTCCCCCGCCAATCACCGCGACTCGCTTCATCGTCTATCCCTCCGCCTCGGGGTATTTCTTTCGGAGGCGCGCCTCGCGTTCGTCGGAAATCCGATCGCTACGGAGGAGGAACTCGACGATGCCGACGGTCAGCTCGCTCCCCACTTCGTCGCTCGCGCCCGTCATCAGCAAGCGGTAGATCGAGAGCGCGTCTTGCTCGGTCGTCTCGCCGTAGCCGAGGAGGTCGGGGAGGTGGTGGAGGATCGAGAAGCGGAGGAAGCGGAACTCGAGACTGTTGGGCCGTCGGCTCAACGCCTCGGCGATCCGCGCCAAACCCCGATCGAGCCAATCGAGTTTTTCGAGCGGATTGAGCGCGTGCTTGCCGAGCAGCGTTTCCGTCGCGCCGTAGTAGGCGAGCGCGAAGGGTGGATAGTCGTCCGGGTTCTTCCCAAACCGTTGTTGAAAGCTCGTAAGGAGGCGGTTCGTCGCGTCCTCGTCGGTCACCGCCTCGTAGAAGCGGGCGCGGAAATCCATCTTCTCCTCCGGGGTTAAGACGTCCTCGCTTTGGGCGAAAGCGGCGCTTTGGAGCGCGGCGCTTTGGAGCGCGGCGACGACGAGGAGGAGCGCGAACATTTTCATATGCGATTAACCCCGACAAGGAGGGTGGAGCGGGCAAGGAGCGCGAGCTTCACGCCGTTCGGCACGCGCAGGCGCCGCGTCATCAACTCTTCGACGGGCGTTTCTCCAATCTGTTTGAATAACCGCCTAAAGTACGAATACGCCGAGTGAACGCCAAGCCGCGCGCCGTCGGGGAGTCGTCGGATCCCCTCGAGGGCGACGGCGAACTCTCGCTCGACTTCCCGTTCCATCGCGCGCTTCGCCTCCTCGGTTACGTCCTCGGGCGAGAGGACGCCGGGCAGATAGACGCGTCCGCGCTCGCTCATATCGGCGCGGAGGTCGCGGAGGAAATTCACTTTCTGGAAGGCGGCGCCGAGCGCGCGCGCGTGGGGCGCCAGTTCGCGGTAGAGCGTCTCGTTTCCTTCGGCGAAGACGCGGAGGCACATCAACCCAACCGCCTCGGCCGAGCCGTACACGTACTCGTCGAAGCTCGCTTTGTCGTGGACGCGTTTCGTGAGATCGGCGCGCATGCTGGCGAGGAAGGCGCGGGTCAGCTCCGGCTCGAAGCCGTATCGTTCGGCGACGTCGCGATACGCCTCGATCGCGGGATTCGACGAGACGCCGAGCCGGAAGGCGCGGTCGGTTTCCTCGGCGAAGCCCTCGAAAACGCGGGCGCGGTCGTACTCGCGCATCTCGTCCACGATCTCGTCGGCGACGCGGACGAAGCCGTAGATCCCGAAGATCGGCGCGCGGAAGCGCTTCGCCAACGCGCGGACGCCGAACGTGAACGACGTGCTGTAGCGCCGCGTTATCAGCTCGCCGATTTCGTAGGACGTTTCACGATACAGACGCATACCACTCCTCCACCCGCTCGACCGCGAGCTTGGAACTAATGACGACCATCGGCAGACCCGCGCCGGGCGCGGTCGATCCGCCGACGTAAAAAACGTTCGAGACCTCCTCGTCGCGATTGGGCGGTCGGAACGCGCCGACGCGCCGCATCTCGTGCGCCAACCCCAAGCTTGATCCTCGGTGGAGCCGGAACGCCCTCCGCCAATCTTCGGGATCGAAGATCGTCCTCGACAAGATACGGTTTTTCAGATCAAGATTCATCCGTCGGTCGAGGTCGGCGACGATACGATCGGCGAAGCGCCCCCGGTCGCTCCAGTCGGGTTTATATTTCAGATGCGCGACGGGCGCGAGGATCATCAACGCCGTCGTGCCGGGCGGCGCGTAGCCCTCGGCGATCCGCGAGGGAACGTTGACGTAGTAGTAGGGGTTCTCCGGCGCGTCCGAGCGGGTGAAAATAGTTTCGGCGTAGTCGCGGAAATCGTCGCCCAAAAAATAGTTGTGCGCGAGTAGCTCGTCGAGTTTCCCCTCGACGCCGAGGTAGATCGAGAAGGCGCCCATCGTCCACGTCATCTTGTCGAGCTTCTCGGGGGCGTACTTTTTCCGCCCGAGTATCTCGCCTCGGAAGCCGGCGGCGTCGGCGTTGACGAGAACGGCGTCGGCTCGTCGGCGCTCGCCCTTGTCGTCGATCGCCGCGACGGCGCGACCGTTCACCCGCTCTAGCGCGACGACCTCGCGACCGAGCGCGATCTCGACGCCTCGGCGACGCAGCTCCTCGACGAGCGCCTCGACTAATCGATACATCCCGCCTTCCACGCGCCAGTAGCCGTCGTGGCGGAACTCGACGTGGTTCAGCAACGTGTACACGCCCGGCGTCGTGAACGGCGTCGAGCCGAGGAAAAAGGAGATGAGCGTCATAATCGAGGCGGCGGTCTCCGTCTCGAAGTGGCGGCGCGCCTGTCCCCACATCGAGCGGACGAGCAAAGGCAAGTGCTTCGGCGGCACGCTCGCCATCGCGAGGAAGTACTCGGCGAGCGAGTCGAAATTCCGCTTAACGATCCGGTCGATCGTGTCTTCGAAAACCGAGGCGGCTTTATCGAGGTAGCGCTCGAGCTTCCGCGCGAAATCCGGCTCTTCGGGGAACTCCGCCGCCAACTTCTCGGGGTCGCGCCACATCGTAATCGGGCGCTCGCGTCCTCGGATGTGGACGCGGTAGAGGGGGTCGAGCGGATCGAGGCGGACGGGCATATCGATACCCGCGTCGGCAAAGAGTTCGCGCAACTCGTAGCTCATACTAAAGAAGGTGGGACCCGCGTCGAAGCGGAAGCCGTCCTTCTCGACGATATTGAGCTTGCCGCCCGGACGCGCGTTCTTCTCGACGATCTCGACCGAGTAGCCGCGCGCGGCGAGTCGGAGAGCGGCGCTCAAGCCGCCAAGCCCCGCCCCGACGATTACGATATGCGCTTTCGACGCGTTCGCCATAATACGAGAATATTAACAATTTAATAGTAATAAAAAAGCGCTATGAGGAACGCCGCGACGTTGTTTAGTGAAATACGGGATATCCCCACCGACGTCGTCGTGTTACGCAATAACATCTTTCGAGAAGTGGAAGTTTCAGGGGGCGTAAAGATTAAGAGCGCCTCGCAT
>WJMR01000401.1 GCA_014727845.1 Ignavibacteriales bacterium | reverse complement strand
GTCCTCCCCCTCGCCGACCACTTCCTCGCCAAGTATCGGCGCGAGACGAACAAGAACGTTAAGGGATTCGAGCGGGACGCCATGCGCGCGCTTACCAACCGGCGCTGGCGCGGCGAAGTGCGCGAGCTGGAGAACGTCGTCGAGCGGGCGATCATCTTTTGCGACGGTGATATGATTCGACTCGACGACCTCCCCGAATCGTTCCGACGCGACGCCGACGACGACGCGCCCCCCGCCGCCACGCTGGAAGAGGCGATCCGACGCGTCGAGCGCGACTATATCCTCCGCGCCCTCGAGGACGCCGAAGGCGACAAAGACGCCGCCGCGAAAGCCCTCGGTTTGGGGCTTTCCACCCTCTATCGGAAAATTAAAGAGCTTGGGGTGGACGCCTGAAAACCGCGCCCGACGCGGCAGTTCCGACGACGAGCCAAAAAAGACGCCCGTCGCGGTTGACTTTGGCGCTTCGGCGCCCTATATTAGGAATCCCTTTGGAAATTGACCGCGGGGTAGAGCAATTGGTAGCTCGTCGGGCTCATAACCCGGAGGTTGCAGGTTCAAGTCCTGTCCCCGCTACCATTCACGCCCGTTGACGAACGTCGGCGGGCGTTTTTTTGTGTTCGGGCGATCGAATCCGATAGTAATTCGTTTGTCGGATTGCTATCTTACCGTAATATGGCGGAAAAAGCGAAAACCATAACGGTGAAATCGAGCGGCGACGTCTTCGAGGAGTTGGCGCCGTTGTTCCGTCGATACGACGAAGAAGAGATTGCGCTACGTCGCGACAACGGAGACCTATCCCTCTCGTTGCGGCGGCTCGACGTCGGGGAGTTCGCCGAGACGGTCGAGCGATTCGACGGATCCGACGACGCCAAAGCCGCGTTGCGCCGCGCGCTCGAATCAATCGAGGCGATCGGAAGCTACGCTATGAAAGGGCGCAAGCGAGTCTTCGTCGGATACAACAAAGAGCGTAAGGTTAAGAACCGCAAGCAAAAAGAAGGCAAGCGCGGGCGGCATTTCTACGCGCGTGGAAACGAGTTCCCAACCGAGAACGTCGAATTGCCCGAGCGTTTCGTCGATAAAATCGTCCGCGCCGATTCCGAAGAGTTCCTGCGAGAGTTGCCCGACAATTGCGTCGATCTCGTTTTCACATCGCCGCCCTACAACTTTGGTTTGGAGTACTCCTCGAACGACGACGATCACGATTGGGAGCGGTATTTCGAGAAACTCTTCGCCATCTTCGACGAGTGCGTGCGCGTGACCAAGCACGGCGGCAGGATTATCGTGAACGTGCAGCCGCTTTTTTCGGACTACATCCCCTCGCATCACCTAATAAGCTCCCACTTCATTAAGCGAAAAATGATTTGGAAAGGTGAAATCCTTTGGGAGAAAAACAACTACAACTGTAAATACACGGCATGGGGAAGCTGGAAAAGCCCGAGCAATCCGTACTTAAAATATACGTGGGAGTTTCTCGAAGTTTTTGCGAAAGGGTCTCTGAAAAAGGAGGGGAGCGCCGACCGCGCCGACATCACGCCCGACGAGTTTAAGAAATGGGTCGTGGCTAAGTGGAGCGTCGCGCCCGAGCGGGATATGAAGAAATACAACCACCCCGCCATGTTTCCGGAAGAACTCGCCGCGCGCGCGATGAAACTCTTCAGCTTCGAGGGGGACGTCGTGCTCGATCCGTTCAACGGCGCCGGCACAACAACGGTTACGGCGAAGAAGCTGAACCGGCGATTCCTCGGCGTGGACGTCTCCGAAGAATACTGCAAAACGGCGGAGCGACGACTCGGAGAAATTTTCCTCTAACCGTCCGAAAGCGGATTAATGAAGCCCAAAACTCGACAACTACTCGAGCGGATTGTTGACGCGTACGATCTTCTCGTGAAACATATCGACGAGGACGCCCGACCGTAATGCTCTCCCTCTCGAACGTGTCGTTGCAATTTGGCGGCGAGTGGCTGTTCCGCGACGTGTCGTATCGCGTTAACGCGGGCGATCGCGTGGCGCTCGTCGGGTCGAACGGGAGCGGGAAGACGTCGCTCCTCCGGCTAATTACGGGCGAATTGTCGCCCGAGAGCGGAACTATCGCGAAACAACGCGGCGTCTCGATCGGGTATTTGCCGCAGGAGTTGATCGGGGCGGCGAGGGAGCGGTCGCTGTTGGAGGAGGCGCAGAGCGCGCTGGAGGACGTGAAGCGCTTGGAGGCGCGGGAGCGGTCGATTACCGACGCGCTGAACGCCGAGGGGCTCGAGGACGACGAACGCGACCGATTGATAGAGGCGTTGGGGGAAACGCACGAGCGCTTGGAGGCGTTGGACGCCCACGCGTCGGGCGCGCGCGTCGAGAAAATTCTGACGGGGCTGGGCTTCCGCGAGTCGGATTTCCCCCGCCCCCTCGGCGAGTTCTCGGGCGGATGGCGGATGCGCGTCGCGCTCGCCAAACTCCTCGTCGCCCGTCACGATCTCCTCCTGCTCGACGAACCGACCAACCACCTCGATCTCGACTCGCTCCGATGGGTCGTCGATTTTCTGCGGAACTTCCGAGGCGCGCTCCTCCTCGTCTCGCACGATAAGTGGTTCGTGAACTCGCTCACCAATCGGACGCTCGAACTTTACAACAAAAACGTCCACGCCTATAACGGCAAGTTCGAGGACTACCTCGAGAAGAAGGCGGTCGTGGAGGCGCAACGCGAGAAGGAATACGCGCAGCAACAGAAGAAAATCAAGGAGACCGAGCGCTTCATCGAGCGCTTCCGCTACAAGAACACGAAGGCGAAGCAGGTGCAGAGCCGGGTGAAGGCGCTCGAAAAGATGGAGCGGATCGAGTTGGAGGATCGGGAGTCGGACGTGCGGATCGAGTTCCCCGCGCCGCCCCGAAGCGGGAAACGTCAGATAGAGCTGCGCGGATTGCGGAAGGCGTTCGGGGGTCTCGTCTTGTTCGACGGTCTGGATTTCGCGATCGAGCGGGGGGATCGGATGGCGTTCGTCGGGCGGAACGGCGCCGGCAAAACGACGTTGGCGAAGATCGTCGCGGGCGTCGAATCGTTCCAAGCCGGCGAGCGGATCGTCGGGTCGAACGTCGAGATCGCCTACTACGCGCAGAACGTCGCCGACCAACTGGATCGCGAGAAGGACATGCTGGACGTCGTCGCCGAGGCGAACCCCGAACTTCCCCCGAGCCGCTTGCGCGCCGTGCTGGGCGCGTTCCTTTTCACGGGCGACGACGCGTTTAAGAAAGTCGGCGTGCTTTCCGGCGGCGAGAAGAGCCGGTTGGCGCTGGCGCGGATGATGCTGACCAAGGCGAACCTGCTCGTGCTCGACGAACCGACGAACCACCTCGATCTCGCCTCGAAGAACGTGCTGCAAAAGGCGCTCGCGGCGTACGAGGGGTCGATCGTGCTCGTTTCCCACGACGTGGATTTTATGAAACCCTTGGCGGACACGGTGTACGAGGCGACCGGCTCCGACTTGAAGGCGTACCCCGGGGACGTCGCCTACTACCTCGAGCGGAAAGAGGCGGAGACCGAGGCGGCGGCGGGGGGCGCCTCCGCGAAACCAAAATCCGTCTCGAACGTCTCACGCAAAGAACAAAAGCGCCTCGAAGCCGAGGAGCGTCGTCGGCGATACGAGAAGACGAAGGACGTCGTGAAGGAAGCGAAGGCGACGGAGCGGGCGATAGAGGCGACCGAGGCGCGCGTCGCGGCGTTGGAGGCGGAACTCGCCGAGGAGCGGGTTTTCTCGGATCCCGCGCTCTCGAAGGAGAAGAACCGCGCGTATCGCGAGGCGCGCGCGGAAGTCGAGAACCTCTACGAGCGGTGGACGGCGTTGCAGGAACGCCTCGACGCCGGATCGTAAGACGCGTGAACGCCTCGACGCCGGATCGTAAGACGCGTGAACGCCTTGATTTTGGGGCGTTCGTTCCCTACTATTATTGTTTAGATTTTTTACGCCCCGCCCGATAGTTCCTACGCGCGGGGCTTTTCATACGGCTAACGCAAACACATTTATCGATAACCATTAACGCAACAGGTAAGGGTTAGGGTCCTATGAAACTCCCGATTAGAAACACGCGCGCTTTCCGCGTCGGTTCGGTCGTCGCTATGCTCGCGGCGGCGGTTATGGCGGGATGCGCGTCGGCGCCGGAAAGCGCCGTCGCCAAATACGACGACCGCTATATCACGCTCGACGAATTCGAGAACGCCTACGCCAAGAACGTCGGCGGCGTGGCGGCGGCGAAGGAAGACTCGCTCGGGGAATACAAGGAATTCCTCGATCTCTACACCGTTTTTCGGATGAAGCTCGCCGACGCCAAAGCGCGCGGCGTGTTGGACGATCCCTCGCTCGACGCCGAGATGGACGACTACCAAAAGCAAGTCGGCGTGGCGTATATGCTCGAGAAGAACTTGATCAAGCCGAGCGTCGAGGAGATGTACGAGCGGCGAAAGACCGAGTATCGGATGAGCCACATTATGTTCCGCTTCGATCGCGCTCCGAAAGAGCAAGTAAAAGCTCTCGCCGACAGCGTCTATAATCTGCTGGTTTCCGGCGAGCGGACGTTTGAGAGTCTGGCGGCGCAGTTCAGCGAGGATCAATACTCCGCGGGCATCGGCGGGGACATCTTCTACTACACCGCCGGCGACGTCATACCCGATTTCGCCGAAGCGATGTATCAACTCGATAGCGCCGGGCAAGTCTATCCCGGCGTCGTCGAGACGCGCGTGGGCTACCACATTATGAAGGCGACGGAGGTTCGCGAACGCGTTCCGGAAATCCGATGCGCCCACATCCTCGTCAACTTCACCGACGAAAAGACGGGCGAGCCGGATAGCGCCGCGGCGCGCGCGCTGATCGACAGCTTGAAGACCGAGCTGGATAACGGCGCCGATTTCGCCGAGCTGGCGCGCGAGTTCTCCGAGGACAACTCCGCTATGAACGGCGGCGATCTCGGCTTCTTCGGACGTAGGCGCATGGTGCCCCCGTTCGAGCAGGCGGCGTTCAATCTCGAGGTCGGCGAAGTCTCCGACGTGGTGGAAACGGGCTACGGCTACCACCTGATCACGTGCTTGGAGAAGAAGCCCTACCCCGCGTTCGAGGACGTAAAGGAGGCGCTGACCGACAAGTATAAAAAGCAATCCTTCGAGGACGATAAACAAGCGCTCATCGACTCCGTTATAGAGCGCGAGAGCTATCGGCTCAACGGCGAATTGGTCGATTCGATCATCGCCGTCGGCGAGCGCGACACGCTCACCTTCCACCGGAGCGCGTTCGATAATCCGTATATGAAGGAAGTCGCCGACTCGACGGTGATGTCGTTCGGCGAACACAAGATCACGGTCGATTCCTTGTTCACGCGGACGTACAACCAATTCCAATTCGTCAACCGCTACATCCGTCCCAAGATCACCGGGCAGATGCTGGAATACAACCGAGACGAGATCGCGCTCGAGATTTTGGCGTTGGAGCTGGACGATAACGATCCGGAGTTCGCCAAGCTGATGGAGGACTATCGGAACGGCGTGGTCGTCTTCCGCCTGCAGGAAGAGGAGGTGTGGAATAAGATCGAGATCGACTCGGCGACGCTCCGCGCGTTCTGGGAGCCGAGGAAAGAGGACTACCGTTGGGGAGATCGGATCGTCTATCGCGAGATTTACGCGACGACCGACTCGTCGATCGACGCGGCGCGCGAGCGCCTCGAGGCGGGCGAGTCGTTCGACGAATTGGCGCGGACGATCGGCGAGCGCGAGGGCGACTCGACGAACGCCGGTTTGCGCGGACCCGTCCCCGTCGAAGAGTCGATGATCTCGAAAAAAGCGAACGAGCTTGAAAATCCGGGGGACTACACCGAACCGTTCAAAACGCCCGGCGGCTATTCGATCGTGACGCTCGTCGAGCGAGTCGAGCCGCAAGCGAAGACGTTTGAAGAAGCGCGCGCGGAATGCTCCGGCGATTTCCAGGAAGAGGAAAGCCGACGGCTCGAGGAAGAATATCGCGCGCGTCTGAAAGAGCGTTATGCCCCCGAATACTACTACGAAAAACTTAAGGACGCGTTCGCGAACGCGGGCGAGGAGTCGGCTTCTCGTTAACGTCGCGTTGGCGGCGACGCCGACGATCTGGTTCGGGTGCGCGGAGCCGCCGCCCGAACCTCCGCCATCCTACGCGGCGCGCGTGGACGGTTCGTACCTCTCCGAGGAGGAGCTGGCGCGACTCGTAGCCGAGAGCCGCGCCGCGGACGCCGAGCACGAGGCGATCCGACGGTGGATCGAGACCGAGACCCTCTTCCTCGAAGCCGCTCGCGAGGGCGTTTTGGAGGACCCCGAGTATCTGCGGCTCGTCGAGGAGACGCGCAAGGAATTGGCGGCGTCGTTCCTGGCGCGAAAGTATTACGAGGACAATCCGCCCTCGGCGAGCGAGGAGGAGGCGCGCTCGTTCTACGACGCCCGTAGAGAGTTGTTCGCCTCCGCCGAGGAGACGTACGTGCTCGATCTCGTCGCCTTCGAGCGCTACGAGGCGGCCGAAGCGTTTCGGGACTTGGCGACGAAGCGCGGATGGAAGACGGCGCGCGAGGAATTCGAGGACCGCGCCGTCGTTTCCGAGCGCGAGACGTATCGACGCCCGACCGACTTCTTCGCCGCCGCGGCGTTGGAGGCGGTGCGCGCCTCGGATCCCGGCGACGCGGTGGTGGCGTTTAATCCCGCGCGGCGACGCTATGAAGTGTTGCGAATCGTTCGGAAAATAAAACCGTTCGAGACCCCGCCCTTCGAGGCGGTACAAGAAAAGGCGCGAGAATCGGTGGCTCGCGCGAAGATGAACCAATCGTTCGACGAATACGTCCAACAACTATATGAAGAACGCACAATTGAAATTAGGTAACCGCGCGACGCTCGCCGTCGCGTTCGCGTTTCTAACGCTCGTCGGCGCCGCGCGCGCCCAACAGGTCGTCGAGCAAATCGTCGCCGTCGTGGACGACGAGATCGTCCTCCAAAGCGAGCTCGAAATCCGCGCCGCGCAACTCGCCGCCCAACTCGGCGTCGAGCCGACGGACGAACATCGACGCGCCGCGCTCGAAACGCTCGTCGAGGAAAAGCTCGCGCTCGCGCAAGCCAAGTACGACTCGGTCGAGGTGAACGAGGAAGAGGTGAAGGCGCAGGTGGACGCGCAGCTCGATATGTACGCCCGCCAGTTCGGATCGCTCGAACGCCTCGAACAAGTTTACGGGATGAGCATCGACAAGCTCAAGCGCGAGATGCGCGAGACCGTCCGCAACTCGATGCTCGTGCAGCGACTTCGGCAAGAGAAGTTCGGCTTCATCGAGGCGACGCGCCGCGAGACGCTCGAGTTCTACGAAGAGTATAAGGATAGTCTCGACCCCGTGCCCGAGCGCGTGGCGATTTCGCACTTGTTCCTCAATCCGGAAATGACCGACGAGCTGAAGGCAAAGTACCGTCGGAAAGCCGAGGCGATTCGCGACTCGATACTCGCCGGCGCCTCGTTCGAGGAGATGGCGAAGAAGTATAGCGAGGATCCCGCGAGCGCCAAGTTTGGCGGCGATCTCGGTTTCGCCAAGAGGGGGCAGCTTTTTACGGAATACGAAGCCGCCGCCTTCGCGCTCGACAGTGGGGAGATTAGCCCCGTCGTCGAGTCGCCCGCGGGCTTCCACGTTATCCAACTTATCGAGCGCCGCGGCGACGCCGTTCGCACGCGGCACGTGCTCGTGAAGGCGGAGGCGGACGACGACGCCGACCTTGTCGCCATAGAACGCTTGAACGCGATTCGCGACAGCGTCGTCTCCGGCGAAACGACCTTCGAGGAGATGGCGAAGAAATACAGCGACGACGCGGAGACCGCGCCCTTCGGCGGCGAGCTCGGCGTCTTCTACCTCCACCAACTCGAAAAGGACGAGAAGCTTCTCGAAGCGGTCGAGAAACTCGACGAGGGCGAGATTAGTTATCCGCGCCGAACGCAGACGGGCGGCGGCGACTACGGCTATCACATCGTCTATCTCCGCAAGCGCACGCCGCAACACCAATTCGACCCCGAGACCGACTACGAGGACCTGAACGAGCTCGCCACGGGCTTGAAGCGGCAAAAGCGCTACGAAGAGTGGATCGCCGAGTTGAAGGAAAAAATTTATTGGGACGTGAAAATCGAGGGCTTGCTTTGAGGGACGACGCCAACGACGCGGCGCTGGTCGGACGCCTTCGCGACGCGGTCGAGAAATTACGAACCGAAATCGGCAAGGCGATCGTAGGACAGACGACGGTCGTCGAGCGAATCGTCGCCGCGCTCTTGTGTCGCGGGCACGTGTTGCTCGTCGGCGCGCCCGGCTTGGCGAAAACGTTGATGATCCGCACGCTCGCCGACGCGCTCGATCTGAAGTTCGGCAGGATTCAGTTCACCCCCGACTTGATGCCGAGCGACATTACC
>WJMR01000400.1 GCA_014727845.1 Ignavibacteriales bacterium | reverse complement strand
GTTTAAGACGATGTTCGAGCAAGCCGACGCGACCGCCTCGAAGATGGAGGAGCAAGTCGGTCAGTTGAAAATTAAGCTCGAAGAAGCGCGTACGAAGGAGCAAACGCTCATCGCCCGCAGCCGTCACGCCGAAGCGCAAGCCGACATCGCCAAGAAGGTCGGCGGGATGAGCAACAACTCGTTCGCCAAGTTCGACAAGTTCGAGGAAAAGATCATGCAGAAAGAAGCCGAGGCGCAGGCGTTCACCGAAATGGCGGACTCGGAGACCTCGCTCGAGGATCAGTTCCGCGACTTGGAGAAGAAGCAAACCGTGGACGACGAGCTCGCGAAACTCCGCGCCGAAATGGGGCAATAAGCCGAGAGCCCTACCGCGTCCGCGACGAGCGCCGCCGATCGCGGACGACATCGCAACCATTTATAAAGGACGAACGATCATGGCGAAATTCAAAAAGATGAAGGACGAAGCCAACGAAGCGCTTCTGAAACAAACGCGAGAAAAAGTCGAGAGCTACCTGACGAACGTACTCGACGGCGACCCGCTGACGCAAGTCGAGGACGTGTACTCGTTCGAGTTCGGCACGGCGATCGTGACGGTGCGCGTGGCGCCCTGGCACGCCGAGGACGCGCTCGTCGAAGTCTATAGCTACGTCGCCGAAGACGTCGAGCTTACGCCCGAGCTGATGGAGGATCTCCTCCGGCTCAACGCCCGCGAGCCGTTCGGCGCCTTCGGAGTGGGCTACGACAACGCCGTCGTCTATGCCTACTCGCTTGCGGCGGCGAACCTCGACGAGAACGAGTTCGTCGCGGCGGTGCAGACGGTCGCCACCGTAGCCGACGCGTACGAAGAGAAGCTCGCCGATATGGAAACGCTGCGGAAGATTTCGTAGCCCGCGCGCGGTAACGCCGAGCGCGCTATATAGCGGCGCGACCGCTCTTAAGGCGCGACCGCCATCCGCGAACACGTATCGAACGCATTACCGAAATCCGTCGGCGCCCGGCGCGTCGGCGGATTTCTCGTTTAACCGAGAGGGATATGGGAACCGAACCGCCGCGCTGCCCGATCTGCCGAGAACCGAGCGAACCGTTTTACGAGGACGTCCGCCCCTTCCGCGCCTGCCCTTCGTGCGAGTTCGTCTTCACCAACCGTCGCGCGCGCGAGGAGAAAGCCGAGGCGCACTACCAAGGGCAGTGGGGCTCGCTGGGCGAGGAATGGTGGCGCGGATTGGCGGAGAACATCATCGAATCGGTCGCGCCGTATCGTAAGCCGCGACGCATCCTCGACTACGGCGCGGGCAGAGGGGATCTCGCCGAGCAATTCCGCAAGATGGGCTACGACGTAACCGCGCTCGAGCCGATGACCGACGGCTATCTCAAGGACCAACGCTATCCGAATCTCTTCGATCTCGTCGTCGGCGTCGAGGTGATCGAGCACCTGCCGAACCTGTGGGAGGAGCTCGAGCACGTCCGCCGCAACACGGCGCCCAACGGAGTGATCTACTTTAAGACGTCGATCGCCGACGTACTCCGCGACCCCGACCCGACGGGCTTTTTCCGCGAGTGGAAGTATAAGGACGATCCGACGCACCTGAACTTTTTCTCGCGGCGTTCGATCGAGCGTTTGGCGGATATCGGGGAGTTCGAGCACATCGTGGCGCCGAACGGAACGGCGTTCGCGCTCATCTCGAAACGGGCGGGCGGCGTGGATTCGCGGGCGCTCTCGAAATTCTACTGATCGGCGCTCGGCTTGTCGGCGGACGTCTTGTCGTCGCTCTGTTTATCGCGGAGCTCCTCGGCGGGTTCGGGTTTTCGTCGGAGCGCTTTGAGATCGTCGAGCGAGAGCGGAAGGGGCTTAATCGCGATCGCGATCGCGCCTTGAATGGCCGCGCCGATGTGATAGGTGAAGAAGAACATAAGCGAGAGCGCGACGGCGGTTTCGGGTGAGAATCCGTACTCGCCCAAGACGCCGATATAGACGGCTTCGCGCGTTCCAAGATTGAAGACCGTCACGGGCATAATGGCGGCGAGATTGGCGACGGAGACGACGCCGCACATATCCACGTAGCCGATATCCAACCCCATCCCTCGGGCGACGAGAAACCCTTGAAAGAAGTTGACGCCGTTGGCGACGACCGTATAGAACGCGGCGAGCGCGACGCTCTTCGTGGGTAGCTCCTTTAGGCCGCGTCGCAACTCTACGACGAACCCGTCGTCGCGGAACATTCGCGCGCCCGTCGCGCCGAGCTTCGAGCCGAGGCGGCGGATCCACGCGAAGACCCGGTTGTTGAGAACGAGGACGAGAGGCGCCGCCGCGAGGAGCGCGACCGCGCCGACGAGATAGGCGTCGCTTTCGGAAAGAATAAGCGCCGCCGCGGACACGCCGCCGACGAGCGCGAGAAAATAGAGATCGAAGAGGCGATCGACGAGCGCGGTGGAGATCGAGCCGCCCGTCGAGACGCCGAGTTCTTTCTTTACGTAGGCGGCTTTGGCGAACTCGCCGAGCTTGCCGGGCGTGAAGATTCCGACGAAGACGCTCGCAAAGTAGGCGGCGGTCGCGGGTTGCACGCCATAGCGGACGCCGAACGGGGCGAGCGTTTCGCGCCACCTGAGCGCTTTGAAAAACGTCATCGGAACGGTGAGAAGAAAGGCGGCGAGAAGGGGGAGGGGATCGACGCGCGCCACGAGCGCGAGCATCTTCTCGACGTCCACAAAAAACAACAAGCCCGCCAGCAAAACCACGCCGACGTAGCGATACCACTTGAAGCCGCGACGTTTCGGGGCGTCGGAGGTCATCGGCTATTCGGCGTCCGAGACGGGCGCCGAGTTCTTGGCGGGCGCCGAGTTCGCTTCGGCGTCGCGATCGACTTCCTCGACGAATTTCTCGAAATACCACTCGCGCTCGGTTCCTTGCCGGATCTGTCGGCTCATCCGCGAGAACTGATCCGAGACGACGCCGATGATGAAGACGACCAATCCCATGATGTAGAAGAAGGGCGTCGCGTCGCCGAGGTTTCGATATTCCACGACGTCGCGGATAGTGAAGCCGACGGCGGCGGCGAAGAAGACGACGGTCAGCGGCGTCATTAAGCGGAACGGATTGAAGTACATCACCGTGCGCACGATGGTCAGCGCGTAGTTGTAGGTGTCGTGAATCGGTCGGAAGGACGACTTGCCTTTGCGCACGCGGTAGTCGATATCCACGAACTTAACGATCAACTCCTCCGAGAGGAAGGCGAGCGTGATGGTGCTCATAATCGAGTGCCCTCTCGGATAGAGGTAGAAGTAGCGCCGCGCGAGCTCGCGGTCGTAGGCGCGCATGCCGCTGTTGAGGTCGGGAATTTTGAAGCCGGCGAGGACGCCCCCGAGCGTTTTGAGGAACCACTTAATGAGAACGCGAATCCACCGGAAATCCACGGCGGTCTCGTATTTCCGCGCCCCGACGACCATATCGGCGGTCTTCATCTCTTCGAGGATCTTCGGCACTTGATCGACGGGGTAAGTGTCGTCGGCGTCGGTTTGGAGGATGACGTCGCCTTTGGCGTGCTCGATGCCCGTCATCCGCGCGATGCCGCCGCCCATGTTCCGTTTGTGGCGCACCACGCGCGCTTCGGTTATGTCGGCGATCGTCTCCACGCACCCGTCGGTGGAGCCGTCGTCGATGATGAGAATCTCGTACGAGTAGTCGAGCGAGTCCATCATTTCCTTAAGCTCGAGCACGGTTTTCCGGAGGGCGAGTTTCTCGTTGTAAACGGGGATGCAAACGCTGACGTCCATACGTGATTCCGATTGGATGGTAAAAAACCGATTCTTCCTACTTATAGAATTCTTTGACCGCCTCGACGACGTAATCGACTTCCTCGTCGCGGAGCTCGGGATAGAGCGGCAGCGTGAGGACTTCCTCGCCGAGCCGTCTCGCGACGGGAACGTCTCGCGCCTCCTCGGGCAAACCGAGTTCGGCGAAGAGTGGCTCGTCGCAAACGGGGCGGGCGTAGTGGATCATCGTGTCGATCTCGCGCTCTTTGAGGAACGCTTTCAGCTCGTCGCGGCGTTTGGCGCGGAAGACGAACTTATGCCAATTGTGCGTGGAGCCGGGTCGCGTTTTCGGAAGATCGAGGTCGTCGATATCCGCCAAGCCGCTTTTGTATCGGTCGGCGATCTCGTTTCGACGCTCCAGCCAGTCGGGCAATTGGCGGAGTTTGTATTCCAGCATCCCCGCCATATCCGAGGCGAGCTGGCTGTTGAAGCCGAGCCGGACGATGCGCCGCGTTTCGGGGTCTCTGCCGTGGTAGCGCGCCATCGTCGCCTTCTTCGCGACGCCGTCGTCGTCGGTCAAGAACAGCCCCGCGCTGCTGAACGATCCGACGACTTTTGTGGGGTCGAAGCTAAGGCAACTCGCGAGACCGATCGAGCCGGCGGGGCGTTCGCCGTCGTAGGCGCCGACGGCTTGGGCGGCGTCTTCGATCAAAACGAGCCCGTGCTTGTCGGCGAACGCTTCGGCGCGCGCCGTCGGGAAGGTTTGCCCGTAGAGATGCACGGCGATAATCGCTTTGGTTTTAGGGGTGACGAGCTTCTCGGCGCGGTCGAAATCCGGTTGGTAAAACGTCTCTTCGACGTCGGCGAACCGAGGCGAGGCGCCGACGCGGAGGATGGCGCTCGCCGAGGCGATAAACGTAAGCGCGTTGACGATCACCTCGTCCCCTTCGCCGACGCCCGCCGCCTCGAGCGCGAACGCCAACGCGTCGGTCGCCGATCCGACGGCGACGGCGCGTTTCCTACCGAATCGCTCGGCGGCGTACGACTCCAAAGATTTCACCTCGTCGCCTTGCAACACTTTGCCGCTCGACCAAACGCGCTCGGCGATCTCTAAAAAGTTCTCGCGGTGTTCTTGGTATTGCCGATCCAGTCCGAAGAATTTTACCCGCATGCTCGTCCCGCTTTGCTTAAGTTGAGAATACAATCTATTAAGGTACCAAAATACGAGCGAAAAGAATAGCGGCCGCGGAAAACGATGGAGGATTTTCTATCTCGCGTTCGTACCTTTCGGCGAACGTTCCGAACGGCTCGGGACGGGCGAACGAAAACGGGAGAGTTATGAGGACGCTGATAGTGGGCGCGGGATCGCAGGCGCGCTACATATTGCACACGCTCGAGGCGCTCGGCGAGCGGTCGGGGGTCGTCGGACTTATCGACACGTTCGACAACCCGGACATGTGGGGCAAGTCGGTGGACGGCGCGAAGGTGTTGGGGGGCGTGGAGAAAGTCGAGGAATTTCCACCCTCGGAGGGTCCGGCGCTGATTCTGGCAATCGCGAACGCGCGACAAAAGACGACGCTGGGCGAGCGATTCGAGAAGGCGGGCTATCGATTCCGCTCGGCGATTCACCCGAAGGCGGTCGTCTCCCCTTCGGCGAAGATCGGCGACGGGGCAATCGTTAACGCGGGCGCGTCGATCGAGATGAACGCCGAGCTGGGCGCGCACACGGTGGTTCACGCCGGCGCCACGATCGAACACGACAACGTCCTCGAGCCCTACGCCAACGTCGGTCCGGGCGTCTCGTTCGGCGGCAGAGTGCGGGTGGGGAAAGCGGCGATTGTGTACACGGGCGCGACGGTCGTGCCGGACGTCGCCCTCGGCGAGTTCTCCGTTGTCGGAGCGGGATCTACGGTCATCCGCGACGTAGAACCAAACACCGTCGTCGTCGGCGTTCCCGCCAAACTTCTTCGCCGAATCGATTCCGCCGAATAAAAAAGGCGCGCCACACTCGGACGCGCCTTGCGGTTCGGAATCCTTTGCGGTTCGGCTTAGCGTTTCCCTTCCTCGAACGCTTTGGCGAATTCGTAATAGCTCTTCATCCCTTCTTCGAGGGAATGCTTCGGATCGAAGCCGAGGATACGCTTCGCCTTCGATATATCGAGCTGTCCTCGGTTGGGGCGATAGACTTCGATTTCGCGCGTTATGATCTCGGTTTCCGGCATCAAGCCCTTGAGGACTTCCGCCAAATCCTTGATCGTTCTTCCCTCGCCGCGGGTGAGGTTGAAGGTGTTCCCGAGCGCCTCCTTTTTCGTCGCCGCGAGGAAGAACCCCTCGGCGAGATCCTCGACGTAGGTGAAATCCAACTGATGCAAGCCGCCGTTGTCGAGCTTCAGCGGCTTTCCGTCCATCGCGTTGCGGAGGAAGATTTCGGTGACGCGGCGGTTGCAGTCGGTTGGTCCGTACACCGCCGAGGGACGGATGATGACGTAAGGAATTTTAAAGCGGTGGTTGAACGACTTGACGATGTATTCGCCCGCGAGTTTCATAGAACCGTAGATGTCGATCGGATCGCACATTTGGTCTTCGCGCGCGGGAATGATGTTCCCCTCGTCGTCGCGGAGGAAGTTGCCGTACGCCATCGACGAGGAGGTGTGGACGATTCGGTCGTAGCCGTAGTCGAGCTCTTTGAGCACGTCCATCAGTGTAATCGTGGAGTTGAGGACGTTCCGGTGCGCTTCTTCGGGGTAGTCGTTCGAGACGCCGGCGATGGAGAGCGCGGCGAGGTGAACGATGACGTCCGGCTTGTGACGTTCGAGCGTGGTTTTTAATCTGCCCCGGTCGCAGACGTCGCCTCGGACGCGGGTCAAGCGTTCGTCCTTAATCGATTCGGTGCGGTAGATGATATATTGGGGCCAGTTGGATTTATCGAACGGGATCGAATGCGTCTGGATGTCGTAGGTGATCACCTCGTATCCTTCGGCGAGGAACCTTTTAGTGAGGTGATAGCCGATGAATCCTTCGCCGCCGGTAATAAACACTTTTTTCATAAGAGACTCTATGAGTTAAATGGATTTTCGCTTGGGAAAGAAATATATTAACAAATACCGCCAGTTCAAATTGGAGACATCCTCGGATTGACGAAATCCCGGGAGCTGGCGCGATCGGCGTCGCCATTATGCGCCTTTTGCGGCTTGCCGATTGGGATCACAGCGAAGGGAAAAGGGTTGTAGATGTTAGTCGTTCTGTTTATCGCCGCGTATTTTTCGGCGGTCGCGTTTTTCCTCTCTCGGAAAGAGGGCGTCGAGCGTTCGACGACGCCGCTCAAGGAGTCGCTCGTCGAGGCGGCATTGGCGCTATCCCTCATTGTGGCGATCGTCACGCAGCTTCTTTCTTTGCCGAGCTTGCTCGTTCCCGAGGTCGTCGTTCCCTTTTGGGCGCTCGTCGCCTTGGCGTTCGGTTGGTTCGGACGCGAGGGGTGGGCGATGATTCTCGAAAGCGCTCGAAGGTTACTACGCCGTTATAACGAGCTATCGCCCGCGTATAAGGCGGTTGTACTTGGAACCTCGGCGATTGTACTCGGCGCGGGGGTAATCGCATGGTTCGCCGCGCCGACAACCGTCGACGCCGATCACTATCATCTTTCGCGTGTCGAGTTCTGGTTTCAGAACGGCAACATCGAACTGCACCCTAATCTTGACGCTCGCCAGGCGTATTTTTCCCCATTTTATGAATATATTCTGTTGCATTGGCGTCTATTAAGCGACGATGTGTTTCTCCTTAACTTAGTTGGTTACTTCTTTTTCGTTTGTTTGGGCGTTGTCGCTTCTTTATTCGCGAAGGACTTGGGCGTAAAGGGGAAAGGGCAAGTTGCGACGGCGGCGCTGATTCTCACCATTCCTCAATCCATATATCAATCGTTCATTATAAAGAATGAAATGGCGCTGGCGTTTTATCTGCTCGCATTCGTTTTCTATGGGTTTCGTTCAATAAACGCCGAAAGCCCGCGGAGTTTCGAGGTTCTCTGCGCCGCATCGGCGCTGGCGTTGGCGGCGCTAACGAAAGGAAGCGCGGCGATGTTCGCCTTACCGTTCGCGCTGTGGTTTGGATATAAATATCTCCGCGTCTTTTCGCTAAAGGGAGGGGCGAACGTTGCGACGACATTTCTCTTGATTGGCTTTTCGGTTAACGGATGGTTCTATGTAAACAATTATTTGATTTCGGGGCACCCTACGGGAATTCAGAAATTTAGCAACGCCGGTATTCAATCGGATTATGATGCTTGGACGAATGATTCCGACAACGTCGTTTATGGGGCTTTTCAAGAACCCGCCCTTGAAGCATCCTTTTCAAAATATTCGGGAGTGGGAAGCGACGACCCGAGAGCGTATTTATCTGTGTTGAGTAAGAACATCGCGATTAATATATATACACCGGTTCAGCCGATTAACGACATCATTGAAGATGTTACCTTGGCTTTCCATTCACGGATATTGCGATACCCCCTCTTTAACAATGTTACGCATGCACCTTATCTATCGAAGCGATGGTGGTTACCCACGGAACTGTTCTTTACAACCTACCATACGCCTAATACGCATACGATGATCCTCTTGTTCGTGGGAATTATCCTTTATTGGAAACTGCCGAGAAAGGAGAAGCATTGGGTCGCGATAACCGTCTTGTTGTGGGGAACCGTCTTGATAATCCTTTCGATGTCGGGACTGAAATGGTCGCTCAACCGGCCAAGATATTTTCTCGCGCCTTTGGCGTTGGCGACGCCCGCGATCGCGGCAATTCTGATAAAAACGAATCTTCATCGATTCGTTATCCTCGGTATTCTCTTCTTCTCACTTGTCTATTCGGCGGCATTGCTAACGCTTAACAACACGTTCGGATTCTACCCGATTACGAAGGTGGCGCAGCTCTATATGGGAATGGTGGCGCCGCACGTACTAAGCGACGACGACTATGCGTCTCTTAAAAAGTGCGCCGCACAAAAAGAAGCGTCCCCAACGGACCTCGACTCGTTCTACGTCGATAACGACGGCTATCGCACACGCGGCGAACTGACTTCCCAACAAGCGAGCCAACTGGCGATGATACTTAACGAGTGCAATCTATTTCCCTATCCCAAAACGTTCGGCGTAACGGAGGATGAGCGGATAGTTTCATTCGCTTTTGGTCATTACTTCGATCATAAAAGACTTGGGTCAATCCTCAAGGAAAGAGGACTCACGCGCTTCGGAGCCATAACGACGGTAACGGCCGCAAATTGGTACGCTCTACAACGGACGCTACCCTACGAGTTCGAGTTGCGGCAAGCGGTGTTCTTTGAAGAGGGCGTTAATCTAAGCAACTTCAAGAAGGACTTCTATTATCAAGCCGCGTACGCTTTTCGCTTCTCGGACGACATCCGCAAGCTCTATCCGGAAGAAAATATCAAAGAGTATATCACATTCAACGGCGTCCAAATAATTATCTTTAAAGAGGAAACTAATAAGCGTTTTATTCTTGGATAGCGCGCGTTTCTTGCAATCCTCTTAAACATTGGTTTTATTACGGGCAAGCAATCGACTCCCTTTATCCAATCCCGGCGGTAGTATGCGTTACGAAACCGACGAACTCCGAAAATATTACAACCGAACCAAGCGCGGCAAAGCGCCCGTCGCTTATCTGACCGACCTCGTCAAGAAAACGCTCGACGAGTGGATTAAAAAAGATAAGGGCGAGGGACGGTTCCGCCAAACGGGTCCCTACTGGGAGGCGCTTTACCCTATCCTCGAAAAACGCGCCAAAGCAAAGCTCAACGCTTACGCCGAGATCGCCGGTCCGTTCAATACGTTTAACCCCCGCGTCCGTAAGGAATACGAATACGACGAAGAACTACTCAACGTCGTCGCCGCTATTCTGAAAATGAAACAGCGCGAAGCCGCGAAAACGCCGACCGAGCAACCCCACGAAATCGAGATTAGAGGCGGCGCCATTCTCTATACGCCCAACGAAAAGATCGGCGATAAAGCTAAACCAAAGAAGATCGAGGCGGATACGAAAAAGAAGACCGTCGCCGTTAAAGGGAATTCCGCGCCGAAGAAAGCCACGCCGAAGAAAGCCACGCCGAAGAAAG
>WJMR01000399.1 GCA_014727845.1 Ignavibacteriales bacterium | reverse complement strand
GGGCGACGAGCCCGCGGGCGAACCGACGGACGTTTCCGAAGAGGAGATGACCGCGGAAGAGTGGGCGGCGGAACATCCGTTCTTCTCCGTCGCGATGGTTAACCCCGAAAGCGGAACCGCCGACGCCTATGTGCGCGAGAGCGAGCGGGCCAAGTTGTGGCGCATGCTCGAACGACCCGACGTGCAACGAGTGATTCCGAACAACGTCGAGTTCGTTCTTTCGAGCGATCCGAGCTTCTTCAACGAGGGCGAGGCGATCTACACGCTCTACTTGGTTAACAAGACCGCCGAGCTCACGGGCGGCGTCATCACCGAGGCGACGGCGAATCTCGACCCGACGACCTCCGCCGCCGTGGTGAATATGGAGATGAACTCCGAGGGCGCCACCGAGTGGGCGCGCATCACGGGCGCCAACGTCGAGAAGCGGTGCGCGATTATCCTCGACGGCGTCGTCTATTCCGCCCCCGTCATCCGCAACAAGATCACGGGCGGACGCTCGCAGATCGACGGGATGGAGAGCTTACAAGAGGCGCGCAACTTGGCGATTATCCTCAACGCGGGCGCGTTCTCGGCTCCCGTCGAAATCATCGAAGAGCGAACGGTCGGACCGTCGCTCGGGCAGGATTCGATTTCCAGCGGTTTCAGCTCGGCGCTCATCGGCTTCGGCATCGTCGCCGTCTTTATGATTTTCTACTATCAAAAGGCGGGATCGTTCGCCGCGCTTTCTCTTACGTTTACGGTCATGTTTATCCTCGGCGTTTTGGCGGGCTTCAACGCCACGCTCACCTTGCCGGGCATCGCGGGCATCGTGCTCACCATCGGTATGGCGGTGGACGCGAACGTGCTGATCTTCGAGCGTATCCGCGAGGAGTACGGCGCCGGGAAGACGATGAAAGCGTCGGTCGAGGGCGGGTTCCGGAAAGCGTATTCGGCGATCTGGGATTCGAACATCACGACCTTCTTCACGGGCGTTATCCTCTATCAATTTGGAACGGGACCCGTGCAGGGCTTCGCGCTTACGTTGATGATCGGTATCGCGTCGAGCTTGTTCAGCGCGCTCGTCATCAGCAAACTGATCTTCGACTATATGAACCACAAGGGCTATAAGATTTCAATCGGCTAACGAGCGCCGAATCGGGAGAGACACGAAGATGCGTATTTTTGAAACGTTAAACGTCAATTTTTTAGGAAAACGGAAGATCTTCTACGTTGTTTCGGCGGTGATGCTGATTGCGGGAATCGGGAGCTTGGCGGTTCGCGGATTGGAGCTCGGCATCGACTTCCTCGGCGGTTCGGAGATCGTTCTGCAATTCGAGAAACCGATCGACATCGCCGACGTGCGCCAAAAGGTCGGCGATATCGGGTTGGGCGAAATGGAAGTGAAAACGTTCGGCGACGAGACGGGCGCCCTCATCCGCACCGAGTTGCAACAAATCCCGGACGATATCTATCCGAAGGTGCGTGGAAAAATCGAGGAGACGATGACCTCGAACTATCCGGGCGTCGGATTCGAGGCGATCGACACCGCCGAGAACTCGATCACTTACGCGCTCGATAATCCCGATACGGTCGAGTACGTCGTAGAGACTCTCTTCGAAACCGGCTTTCAAGCCGGCGCCACCGTTGGCGAGGACGACGTGCCGCATGTGATGGTGCGCGTCGGTATCGCCGACTGGATCAAGGAGCAGCTCCGCGAGAAGATGGGCGACAACGAGTTCGACGTGCTTCGCGAGGATAAGGTGGGACCGAAGATCGGCGAGGAACTGAAGTGGGACGCGGTCACCGCGATCGTCGCCTCGCTCGTGATTATCCTCATCTACCTCGGTTTCCGCTTTAAGTTTATTTTTGCGATGGGCGCGGTAGCCGCGCTGTTCCACGACGTGCTCGTGACGCTCGGTTTATTCGCCATCCTTTGGGGATGGGCGCCGTTCATTAATCTCGAGATCGATCTTACGGTCGTCGCCGCGTTCCTCACGCTCGTCGGCTATTCGATTAACGACACGGTTATCGTGTTCGACCGCGTGCGCGAGAATCTGAAGATCCACAAGACCGAACCGCTCGAGCAATTGATGAACCGCTCGATCAATATGACGATGAGCCGTACGATTCTAACGGGCGGAACCACGATGCTCGCGGTGTTCGTCCTGTTTCTCCTCGGCGGCGAAGTGCTGCGCGCCTTTTCGTTCACGCTCTTCTTCGGTATCATCATCGGTACGTATTCGTCGATCTTTGTGGCGAGCGCGTTGGTGTTGGACTACGCGGAGAAGCGAGGCAGCAAAGTCGAGTTTTGACGCATTATTATTGCACACAAAGCGGCGCCTCGGCGTCGCTTTTTTTTTATGGGAACGAAATATCGTTCGGGAAGTATAACGAGAAAGGTCGGCGTCGCCGACGAACTCATCAACAATGGGAGCAAATATGCGAACCGTTTACTATCGTCTCGCCGCCGCCGCGATTCTTCTCGCGACCGTCCTCTTGGCGAGCGGATGCCTTACGTGCGAATACAAAGAGTATCGACTGAAACTTAACGATGACGGAAGCGGCGAGGGCGTTATCCGCTACGTCAACATTATGGCGAACGTGACCTCCGAGGATGAGTCCGCCGAAGCCGACTTCAAAGAGCTGGTGAGCGATTACTTGAACGGAACAATGATCGAGGAAGAGTATCCCGAGGCGATCATCCGCTCGAAGACGCTGAAGGAAGAGGACGGCGTGTTGGTCGGCGAAGTCGAAGTGGAGTTCTCGAGTCTCAGGGCGATCAAGCTGTACCAATACGACGAACAAAGCCCGATTATGCATT
>WJMR01000398.1 GCA_014727845.1 Ignavibacteriales bacterium | reverse complement strand
CTCAACGGGTGCGGCGTAAACGGGATGGGCGAGATCTTCACCGAGTTCCTCCGCGAGAGCGACTTCGACGTGATCCACACGGGCAACTACGTCAGCTTCGACGTCGAACACACGCTCGTCGTCGATCGGCGCGGCGACCCCGCCAACGCCGCCGCGGTCGCCAAAGCGCTCGGCGTCGGGAAGAAACAGATCGTCCGCGAACTCAACGAAGACTACTTGCTCGACGTCTCCGTCGTTATCGGCAAAGACTTCGGCGCGCTCAAACCCACGCAATAGAAATTATGGACAACACCGAAACCCGACGCCTCGCCGACGCCGTCGCCGAAGCGATGTACGATAAGAACGCCAAGAACGTTGTGATGATCGAGACGACCGACGTCTCCTCGATCGCCGACTTTTTCGTGATCTGCAGCGCCGACAGCGAGACGCAGGTCAAGGCGATCGCCGACCACCTCGACTCCGACCTGAAAGAGCAAGGCGCCCGACCGCTCCGCAAAGAGGGGCTGCGCGCGCTTAAGTGGGTCCTCGTCGATTACGGCGACGTCGTCGCCCACGTCTTCAAGCGCGACGCGCGAGAGTTCTACAATCTCGAAAAGCTCTGGGCGGACGCCCCGATCCACGAAATCGAAGATCCCGCGCTCGTAAGAAGTCGCGAGCGAACCGGCGAATCCGACGCGTGAACCACCCGATCCCCGACATCCCAAACCCGAAAGCGAACCGATGAAAGCGTACGCGAAACGGCTCTTCGACGAAGCCGCCAAGAAACTCGACTACCTGAACGACGTCGATTACGCGCTCGAGCGTCCCAAGCAAGAGGCGCACGGCGATCTCTCCTGCAACGCCGCGATGCTCCTCGCCCGAGCGCTGAAGCGAAAGCCGCGAGAGATCGCGCAAGAGATCGTGGACGCCCTCGAACCCGACGACGCCGTCGAGAAAATCGAGATCGCCGGCGCCGGCTTCGTCAACTTCTTCTTCTCGAACGCCTTCCTCGCCAACGCCGCGAAGGACGCGCTCGAACGGGGCGAGAAGTTCGGCGCCTCCGACCTCCACAAGGGGAAAACCGCCAACGTCGAGTTCGTCTCCGCCAACCCCACCGGACCCCTCACCGTCGGGCACGGGCGCAACGCCGTCGTCGGCGACGCGGTCGCCAATTTCCTCGAAGCCGTCGGCTACCAAGTCGATCGCGAATACTACTTCAACAACGCGGGCAGACAGATGCGCGTGCTCGGCGAATCCGTCAAAGCGCGCTACCTCGAGGCGCTCGGCGAAACGACCTTGTTCGAGGATCACTTCTATCGAGGCGAGTACGTCAAGGAAATCGCCGAGAAGCTCGTCGAGGAACACGGCGACAACCTCAAGGACGAGCCGGCGGAGGGCGCGTTTAAGGCGCGCGCGGAAGCGGAGATTTTTAAGGACATCGCCGGAACGCTCGAACGGTTGAACGTGCGACACGACCGCTTCTATAACGAGCGCGACCTCTACGACGACGGACGGATCGACGCGACGCTCGACGCGATGAAGGAGCGCGGGCTGAGCTACGAGAAGGAAGGCGCCCTCTGGTTTAAATTCTCCGAGATGGGCGGCGAGGAAGACCGCGTGATGGTCAAATCCACGGGCGAGCCGACCTACCGCCTGCCGGACGTCGCCTACCACCTCACTAAATTCGAGCGCGGCTACGACGCGATCGTGGACGTCTTCGGCGCCGACCACAAAGACGCCTACCCCGACGTCCTCGCGGCGGTCAAAACGCTCGGCTACGACGTCGAGCGCGTGAAGGTGATCGTCCACCAATTCGTCACCGTGCTTAAAGACGGCGAAGTCGTCAAGATGTCCACGCGCAAAGCCAACTACGTTACGCTCGACGAGCTGATCGACGACGCGGGCGCCGACGCCGTGCGCTACTTCTTCTCGATGCGGAGCGTCTCCTCGCACATGAATTTCGACGTCGATCTGGCGCGTAAGCAGAACGAGGAGAACCCCGTCTTCTACGTCCAATACGCGCACGCGCGGATCAGTTCCGTACTCCGCGCCTTGGATGACGCGGACCTCGCGCCCTCGGCCGAGCGCCTCGACCTCCTCGTCGCGCCCGAGGAGCGGCGCCTGCTCGTCCTCCTCAATCGCTTCCCCGAGGCGGTCCGGCACTGCGCCGAGTTCTTCGAGTTGCACCATATGACGGGCTACCTCGCCGAGCTGGCGTCGGCGTTCCATAAGTTCTACACGGAATGTCGGATCATCGGGTCGGATAAAGCATTGGCGGAAGCGCGCGCGGCGTTGGCGGCGGCGACTCGCGTAACCGTCGCGAACGGCTTGCGGCTCTTAGGCGTCAGCGCGCCCGAGCGGATGTAGCGTCCTCCCCCGGCGCGGCGACGGCGTAGGCGGCGGCGACGACCCGTCT
>WJMR01000397.1 GCA_014727845.1 Ignavibacteriales bacterium | reverse complement strand
TCTCACCATCGCGGACACCGCCGCGCTGGATTTAACGGGAGCGTTTACTATCGAGTGCTGGGCGTATATTGAGGAATTTGGCTTGGAAGGGGATCCATACTATTTCCCGGCGTTCGTTAATAAACCGACGGAAGCCGCCTGGTATTCCACAAATTACCGTATAGGCGTCCTCAGCAACGACCGAGGCGTATGGGGATACTATACGAGTAGCTCCGGGATTGTCTCGGCGGGCAACTCGTATATCGCTCAAAAAGGCGATTGGTACAGATATACGTTGGTAAGAGATACTACGACGAAGAAGCTTAAGTACATTATTCATGGTAGAGACGGGGAAGTATTTTTCTACAATGAAGTGAACTTTGCTTCGCCCACGGAAACGATCGGAACATCGGGACTTCCACTCTTTATCGGCTGGTCCGGTCCCTACAACCACTTAGCGGGAACTTACGATTCGACCGATATGTACCTGGACGGAAAGATCGACGAAATTCGAATCAGCAACGTGGCGAGAGACTATAGCATTCCTCCGCAAATAAGCGGTGTTACGATTCTCGACAATATCCACGCCGATTCGACCGAAACCGCCGAAGTATTCGCCGTAATATCGCACCCCGACGAAACCACGACGATTACGGATAAAAAACTCCTTTACTCCACCAACAAAGGCGCCTCGTGGAGCGAGCTAACGATGACGACGGTCGGAGGCGACACCGTTTCCGCCGTTATTCCTCCGCAACCGGAAGCCACACGCGTGGATTACTATGTATTGGCGGTGGACTATAAAAACGACTCGACGAAAGCCCCATCGCTGGAAAGAGATTACTACACCTATGGTTTCTACCGAACACCGCGTATGGTTCTCGAAACGACGTTCGAAAACAGCTTGGACGATCAGTCGTACTATCAGAACTCCACGATTGTTTCCAACACGGGAACGGGCGCGTTCTCGACCGACGCAAAAGAGGGTACGTACTCCTATCAGTTTCTCGACGTCGGCAATCCCGAGTATGTTTATTTCGACTCGCCGTTCTTAACGATGCGCAATTTCACGATCGAGTTGTGGTTTAAGATTGAAAACGATTATAAACTCACGTACACACGCATCCTCACTCGCACCGCCGACCCCAGAAACTTCTTAACGGAGAGTTATCGCATCCGCTTCGAGCCCAACGGCGACCTCGTGGCGCGCTACGACACCGACGGTCCGCGCGACGCCGTCTCGTTGACGATACCCGACAGCTTGATCGACGTCGATTCGTGGTATAAGATCATTTATCAGAAGAGCGATTCGCTCGTTCAATTCCATTTGAAGGACGCGGTCGGCGACTCGCTCTACCTCGCCGCCGACTCGACGGACATAGCGGATAACCCGCCGATTGTCGCCACGGCGCCGTTGAGATTGGGAGGCGCGGGAAACGTTTGGGATAGAGTCGAGAGGAATTTCATCGGGAAAATCGACGACCTCGAAATCCGAAACGACGAGTTCTATAATCAACTCATGTCGCTCGACGATTTCGCGGTCGAAGCGTTCGGCGCGAACGTGTCGAGCAATTCCGTAGAGCTCACGTGGCGCGCGCCGAGCGAGGCGTCGCTCGAGGGGTTCCAGGTGCAACGGCGCGAGCAAGGCGGCGATTACGTTGCCGTCGATTTCGTCGAACGAGTGATGGAATCCAACGGCGCGAAAGCGCGCTACCGATTCGTGGACGGCTCCCTTACCCCGAACGCGTACGAGTACCGCTTAAAATGCGTGGGCTACGACGGATCGTTCGTTTACTCGGACGCCATTCTTGCGACGGTGGAGACGCCGAGTGAATTCGCGCTCAAGCAGAATTACCCGAACCCGTTCAACCCGACGACGACCGTCGACTTCACGTTGCCCGATCGCGCGACGGCGAGAATCGACGTCTATAACCAACTCGGCGAACGCGTCGCCGTTTTGCTCGACGAAACGCTCGACGCCGGTTACCACTCGACGACGTGGAACGCGGCGAACTTCCCCTCCGGCGTATATTTCTATCAACTCTCCGCCGACGGAAGAACGAGCGTACAAAAAATGGTGTTGTTGAAATAAGTAATCGACCTCTCGCCGCGTTTGAGAGTCAAAGGCGAGGAGACGCGACCTTTCGATATCGGGCGTTCGGCTTTACCGTCGAATCCGATTTCGAGATCCCGCGATTCCCTCGGGCGACTTTCGAACGCGGCGATTTTATTTTCCGCAAAAACCCACGCCTCGACGAGGACGCTTACCCCCGCGCCTTCGCGTTCGATCGCACGGATTCCGAAACGCTCATCCGAATACCGAACCGCTATACGCTTCGGATTCTCGACAACCGCGTCTTCGAATACTTACTCCAAGACGAAACGAAAAACGAACGCGTCTTCGACGAGATAGTAAACACCGCCCTCGTGGTAGCGTTTTTCGGAAAGGGGTATCTTCCGCTTCATGCGGCGACGGTGGAAACCAAGCGCGGCGCGGCGTTAATATCGGGTAAGAGCGGATTTGGAAAATCGACCGCGACGGCGCTTCTGGCGGCGTCGGGGCGCCGTCTCCTCGGCGACGATCTCTGCCTCGTTGACGTCTCCGCCTCCCCCCGCCCCAAGATCTCGCCCGCCTACGATTCCATAACCATCACCGACCGCGTTAGGGAAACCATTCTGACCGCGCTCCCCTCCGCCGAAATTCTGCCGCCCGCGCGCGGAACCAAACATCGCTTCCGGCTCGGCGAGCGGTTTTGCGACGCCCCTCTCCCCGCATGGCGCTTTGTTTCAATCGAGATCTCCAACGATTCCCGCGCCCACCTCCGCCCTATGGCGGGAGCCGTAAAACTCCAATCCATACTCAACGCCGTTCACTATCAATATCCCGTGTTTCGTTACTACTTGGCGGGACTTGCGGCGAAGCGCGTAGCCACGCTCGCGAACAACGTTTCCGCCGCCTCCTTATTTCGTCCGTATCGAAGGGAGCTCGGCGAGGATTACCTCGATCTTCTCACCTCGGCTATCGACGACGATATCTAACATCCCTCCGAAATTTTCACTATCATTTAGTTATGAATACGTTTTTAGGCGTCGTCCGATTCGACGGCGCGTCGATCGACGAAGACGAGTTGAGAAGACTGGCGGAGCGTACGGATTTCCACGATCGCGCCGCCCTCTCTTCGGGATCGTTCTGGGGCGCGATATCGGATCCGCCGCCGCGAACGCTTCCCGAGTGCGAGAACGTTACGCTCTTCTCGGATCTTCTTCTCTGTAATGGCGAGGAAGTCGCGCGCTCGATTGGCGCGCGCTCGATTGGCGCGCGCTCGAACGACGAAGAGACGATTTTCCTCGAGGCGTACCAACGATACGGGGAGGGATTTGCGTCGAGATTCGTCGGCGATTTTTCCTTCGCGATTATCGAAGAGAGTAATCGTCGTCTGCTTCTCGGACGAGACGCCGTCGGCGTAAGATCATTATTCTACACGCGGGAGCGGGACGTAGTCCACTTCTCGAACGACTTCGGCGCGCTCGCTAAGGTGTTGAGCGAGCGACTCACACTCGATCCATTCGCGATCGCTCATTTCTCCACCCTCAACCAAGCGTTCATCGTCGAAACGATTTACAAAGAGATTAAGCGAACAAAACCGGGCGAGACAATCTCGTTCACCCCGGCGGGAACGAGAACCATCGAAAATTGGAGACCTCGATCGCGTCCGCCGTTGCGGCTTAAGAAGGAGGAATATTACGAAGCGGCTCGCGAGGTGGTCGAGCGCGCGGTACGCGAACGAACGCGTGAAGACGTAAAAACAAGCGTTCTTCTCAGCGGTGGCGTTGATTCCTCGATCGTCGCGGCGACACTCTATGGCGATCCCGAGCTGAAGGAACGCTCGGCGCCCGCCGCGGGTTATTTCACCGACGGCACGATGTCGCTCGGCTATACCGACGAAGCCAAGCGAGTTACCATGCTTGAGGAGATGCACAATTTCCGAACATTCCGCTACGTGGCTCCAAACGACATAGATCCATTCGAATTGATCGAGGACTTTATTGATAGAAACAGAACCATTCCGGACGTTACCGTCTTACCGGTGGCGCCTTGCTTTCGCGCCGCCGCCGCCGAAGGCGCGAAAATGATCTTCACCGGATTTGGCGGCGACCAATTCATCTCGAACTACGGCGCCGACGCCGCTTCGTTATCGTTCGTCTCGGGAAATTGGGCGACGGCGTGTCGCCTTATCCGCGAGGAAGCCGCGTTTCTGAACGACAACGTTCGAAGTGTTTTTCGTAGGCGAATCCTATACCGTCTTACCCCTCCGCCTATTTTACATTGGTATGCAGATCGTAGTGCATCGCGTTTCAGTGCGTTGAAGGCGTCGCCATTCCGCGACGACATCCTCTCGTCGTTTTCACGCCAACAAGATAAGAACACAAAGGATCCTAATTTTTCCTCGGACCGCCCGATTTGGGGCGGACGCGAAGGCGTCACATACAACAGAATAAACGCCGACCTCGAGCGTTGGAACGATACCGCTCGGTCGTACGGGTTAAACATATCCCACCCTCTTCTCGATCGAAGAGTTATTGAGTTTGCCGTACGTGCTCCGGCCCGCGTTAAACACTACGAAGGCGTTCCGCGGGCTTTGGCGCTCCGGGCTTTTATCGACGTCTTGCCTCCGGATTTTTTTCGAAGAATAAAAAAAACGCCCGCTTACCCCGATTACGTAAGCAGAATACTAAAAAACAAGCGGCGCTATTATGAACAGATTCACGATTTATCCGAAACCTCGCTTGCTTTCACCTTCCTGGATAGGAGTAAGCTTGTAAGTGCAATCAACGAACTGCGCGAGGCGCAAACACTAAATCCCGCATTGGAAATGGCGATGGCGAGAATCTTCATAGGTTTGCCGCTTTTATCTTTTTTTGTCAAGTATGATCTGCGCAACAAATAAACCAATAGCATCCTCTTGATTTTTATTTTTCGTTTCAATTGGTTAAATTAAACATATTAAATGGAGGAACTGATCTATGAATAATGAAAAATCGCACATACTAAAAAGACCGAAGTGGAAAGCGCCCGATCTTTCTTTTCTTGCATTCGAAAAGACTACCGGGCCTGCGGGAGGATCCACGGACGCAAATTTTGTTACGGCTCTTTCGGGAACTTAAATCACTTCCCCGCGTTAGGGCGCGGCGAAACAACGTAACGCAAACTCGCCTCCTCACATAAAC
>WJMR01000045.1 GCA_014727845.1 Ignavibacteriales bacterium | reverse complement strand
TCTCGCCGTCGCTAAAGCGCTTCAGCTCCAAGGCGCCGAGCTCCACCCCGATTTTATCGGCGATGCGTTCGGCGAGCGGGCGGTTGGCGCCGCCCGAGAAAATGGCGTATTCTCGATTTATCAACGCGAGTAAAAACTGATAAAAAAGAGTAAAAATTTTTGACAAAAGATTAATATAAGTAAAAACTGTTCCGCTGTCAACGAAAAAGCGCGTTTTTGAGGAGGGATAGTTCGCCGCTCGGAAGGCGCCGATTAGGCGAGCAATTGGCAGGCGACGACGACGAACACCATACCGAACGGATAGACCGCCGCGTAGGCGACGCGCGGGGCGGCGACGTCGGTGAGCTGTTCGGCGGGACCCAACGCGGGCGTGCTCGTCATCGCGCCGGGCAAAACGCCGAGCAAGGAGAGGAAGTTCATCTTCAAGACAATTCTGCCGAACGCCAACGCGACGATCGTCGGCGAAACGGTGACGGCCGCGCCCACGAGAACGAGCGTGGCGCCGTGCGAGGCGACCGTCGCGACGAAGTTCTCGCCCGCCGAGGTTCCGACCGCCGCTAAAAAGAAGATGAGACCGAGCCGTCGGACGATCTGGTTCGTTTGACCCGAAACGTTCCAGACGATCGGTCCCGTCCGACCGATTTTACTTAAGACAAGCGAGGCGAGCAGCACGCCGCCGCTTACGCCGGGCG
The DNA here is from genome assembly GCA_014727845.1 of Ignavibacteriales bacterium. Lineage (GTDB taxonomy): Bacteria > Bacteroidota > Ignavibacteria > Ignavibacteriales > Ignavibacteriaceae > WJMR01. The sequence continues at coordinate 7,360 of WJMR01000045.1, read as the reverse complement.
CGAACGAGGCGCCGAAGAGGGGGAACTCGATTTGCCCCAACGCCACGCCCGCCAACACGCCGAGCGAGATGGGTAGCAACTTAAGTCGCGAGAGAACGCCGGGGGCGTCGCCGAATTCCCTCCCCAATTCTTTCAAGCGCTCTTCCGAGGCGACGACGGTGAGCCGATCGCCGAAACGGAGTCGGCAGTTCGCGTCGGCGACCAGATCGATGCCGGAGCGGCGGACCGTCGTGGCGGTGGCGTCGTGCTCGTGGAAGAGGTCGATCTCCGAAATGGTTTTGCCGACGTAGCGCTTGTCGGTCACCAATATGCGCCGCACCGCGTAGCCGCCGCCGAGCGGGATGCGCCGGTCGGTCTCCTCGCCGACGAGCAGACGAACGCGCTCGAGCGCCCCCTCGACGCCGACGGCTTTGACGACGTCACCCTCGCGCAGAATCATATCGGGCGAGGCGACTTCCCCTTTCCCCTCTTTCAACACGCGCGAAAGCGTGGCGCCCGTCATCGAGCGAATTTGGAGCGAGCCGATGGTTTTACCGAATATGTTCGGATTGGCGACGACGTAGTTCCGATTGAATATTTTCGGACGCTCGCGCTCGACCTCGCGGCGGTAGTCGTCTTCTTCTTTCTTCACGTCCACGCGGGCGATTTTGGGGGCGAGCTTAACGACGAGGATGACGCCGACGATGCCGAACGGATAGGCGACGCCGTAGCCGATCGAGGCGGCCGAAGAGCCGGCGGCTTCTATCGCGGCGGCTAATCCCGGCGTGCTCGTCAGCGCGCCCGCGTAGATGCCCGCCGTCACGCCCGAATCGATGTCGAACAGCGCGCCCAAGCCCCACGCCGTCGCCATACCGCTGAAGACGACGACCGCGCCCATCAAGGCGTAGCGCGCGCCCTCCTTCCGAAAGGCGTCGAAAAAGCCGGGTCCCGCTTGGATGCCGACCGAATAGACGAAGAGGATAAGCCCCAGCTCGCGGAACATCGGCGGCAGCGAGACGCCGAAGTGCCCGAACGCCAGGGCCACAAAGATGATCGCCGAGTCGTCCAGCGAGACGCCCTTTACGCTTATGTTGCCGAGCGTCAACCCGATCGCCACGATGGCGAAGAAGGCGATGGTCGGGTCGTGAAGTAGTTCCGTTAGGGTTTCCATCGAGCGCGTCCGCGCGTTGATATTTCCAAGATAATAATCTTGTAATATAAGGAATCGTTTCGCCAAAGGTTAGCGCCGCCGTTTCCCGGAGGGAGTTTTTGTAGTTAAAATTACTACAGATTTTACGACACGGGAGCGCTATTATTGTCATACCTACGAGAGAGAGCAAGCCGCAACCCCGCCGGTTTATCTTCCGCGGCTATACGAGTAATTAATAGTATGCTATGAACATCACGCTTGATAAATCCAATTTGCGCAAAGGGGAACTCGCCGAACGCGAGGCGCTCTTCTTTATGTCGATGGTGGAGACCTCGCCCGTCGGAACGGTGGTGTTCGACGGTCGGACGATTCTCTACGCCAACCCCGCCGCGCGCGAGATTACGGGTTTAACCGTCGAGACGCTCTACGAGCGAGGCGCCGCCGCGCTCTTCGAGGTCTTCGCGCCCGAGGAGCGGAAAGAGGCGCTCCGCGTCGCGCGGTCGCGTTTCGACGCGACGATCCGCAATTCCAAGCGCTTCCATTTTGTCTCGGCGGCCGGTAAGCGCAAAGCCGTCGATATCGTCGGTCTCCCGATTCTCTACGGCGATCGCCGCGCGCTCCGGCTCTCGATAATCGACCGGACCGAACAAGCCGCCGCCGAAGCGGCGCGCGCGAAATCCGAGGCGAACCTCCGCGCAATCTTCGACAACCACGTCCTCGCGTTCATCCTCGTCGATCGCGATCTGAAGATCGTCGAGTTCAACCACGTCGCCGACACGCTCGGCAAAGCGCTTTTCAAAAACCAACTCGAGCGGGGCGAACCGCTCGCCCGATTCGTTCCCGACGAAAAGGCGGACTTATTCAAGGCGAACATCGGACGGGCGCTGGCGGGCGACGCGGTCGAGTCGCGGCTCGCCTACGAAATAAACGGCAGGCGGCTCCGATTCGAGGTGACGTATCTGCCCGTTTACGCCGAGAACGGCTCGGTCGAGGGCGTCTGCTTCTCGGCGCACAACGTCACGGATCGTACGCTCGCCGAGGAGAAGTTGCGCGCATCGGAAGAGCGGTTCCGGACGCTGACGCAATCGGCGAACGACGCGATAATTATGAGCGACGAGCGCGATCGGATCATCTTCTGGAACGAAGCCGCCGAGCGGATGTTCGGCTACGCGAAGGACGAGGCGACGGGCTTGACGATGCACGAAACGATTACGCCGAAGAAGATGCGCGCCGTCGCGAAACCCGCCTACGAACGTTTCGCCAAAACGGGCGAGGGTCCCGTCGTCGGCTCCACGCGCGAGCTCGTGGCGGTGAAAAAGGACGGGACGACCTTCCCCGTCGAGCTCTCCGTCTCCGCCGTGCAAGTCGGGGGCGAGTGGCACGCCATCGGCGTTATTCGCGATATCACCGAGCGAAAGAAATCCGAGGAGCGGATCGTCTCGTATCTTCGGGAAGTCGAGCGGCAGAAGAAGCTCGTCGAGGAGCAAGCCGAGGAGATGCGCGCGATGAACGATCGCCTGCTGGAATCCGAGCGCGAGCTGGTGAAAATGAACGCCGACAAGGATAAGTTTTTCTCCATCATCGCCCACGATCTCAAGTCGCCGTTCTACGGTTTCCTCGGCTATTCGCAGGCGCTCGACGAAGGGCTGGCGACGATGCCGACGGATCGCGCGCAATCGATCGCCGCGAAGATGCGAGCGTCCGCCAAAAACGTGTACGAGCTGATCGAGAATCTGTTGGATTGGTCGCGCGCAAAACTCGGGCAATACGACCCCGATCCGACGTCCTTCCCCCTCCGCGAAGCGGTCGAAGCGGCGGTGAAGGCGGTGCGGGAGCCGGCGAGCGCCAAGGGCGTCGAGTTGGCGTTCGGGGAAGCGCACGACTGCGAGATTACCGCCGATCGCGGGATGATCGAGGCGACGCTGCGAAACCTACTCGCCAACGCCGTTAAGTTCTCGACGCGCGGCGGAAGCGTTACCGTCTCCTGTAAATCGCGCGGCACGAAGGTCGCCGTCTTCGTAACCGACGAGGGTATCGGCATTCCGGAAGAGGCGCAAGCCGAGCTCTTCCGTATCGATCGCGCCTATACGACCGCCGGCACCGACAACGAAAAGGGGACGGGCTTGGGGCTCATCCTCTGTAAAGAGTTCGTCGAGAGAAACGGCGGCGAGATTTGGGTCGAATCAACGCCCGGCGTCGGATCGACGTTCGCCTTCACGGCGCCGAAAGCGGAACCGCGCGATTCTTAGCGAGTGAATCCCGACTCGTCGGGATGCCGCTTCGCCCATACTTCATCGGGGCTACGCCGCCCCCTTGACAGGGGGCTGAAAGAGGTGCGGCGCGCTCTTAATCTCTTAATCCCCTGTTAAGGGGGTCGCCGACCAACGGGAGCGGGGGGTTCCGCGAGCAAACCGAGCGGCGTAGCGAAGCGTCGGGATTCACTCGCAACGTTCGGCCAGTTCATTTGCCGAATAGGGTCTCCGACCAACGGGAGCCAAGCGTTTCGACGCTCGCGATAAACGCCCCCCATAAAAAAGCCCCCCAAATTGGAGGGCTTATGAAACGGCGTATGCGGCGCGGGGTTAGAGCGTATCCTGTCCCGGCTCCCAATCGCACGGTGTGTTCTCGCCCGTTTGGAGCGCCGCCAGCACGCGCTTGATCTCGTCCACGTTCCGACCCGCGATCTCGGGATGCACGACCGAATACTGCACCGCGCCCTCGGGATCGATGATGAACAAGCCGCGCAACGCGTAGCCCGTCTCCTCCTTCAGCACGCCGTAGTCGGAGGCGACGCGGCGAGTGAAATCCGCGAGAATCGGAAACGGCAGACTCTTCAGCTTCGGCTCGCTCGTCCGCCACCCGAAGTGCGAGAAGTGACTATCGGTCGAGGCGGCGAGCACTTCCGCGCCCATCTTCTTGAAATCGTCGTACGCCTTGCCGAAGCTTGCCAGCTCGGTCGGGCAAACGAACGTGAAATCCAGCGGGTAGAAAAAGAACACGAGCCACTTGCCTTTGTAGTCGTCGAGCGAAACGTCCTTGAACGCGTTGTCGGGAGTCAATTTCGTGGCGTCGCCGCCCACGAGCGCCTTGTCCTTAAAATAGGGGGCTTTCTTGCCGGGTAAGAGGGGCATAGGTCTCTCCTTTATTCGGATGATGTGTTGTGATTGTCGATTGCAATCCGCCCTGTTTGCGGAATTACTAACGTAACACCTCCCCGACCAAAATGGTTCAATCCCGGGAGGTTATTTTTCGAATCGACGAAGGTTATTTCGGAGGCGGATTCCGGACGGCGCGAAGATCGTTCGGATGGCTTACGCCGCCGACTCCTCGCGTCGCTCGTCGCTCGGGAAGGCGCGTTTAACGAGGACGATCGCGCGGTCGTCGTTCATCGGCGCGTCGCCTCGGTGGAGATCCAGCGTGGCGGCGAGCGCGGCGAGGGCTCGCTCGGCGGATTTCGGCGCCTGCTTGGCGAAAACCTTCCGCAGCCGCTCCTCGCCGAACTCGACCCGATCGCGGTTCATCGCCTCGGTCGCGCCGTCGGTATAGAGGAGTAGCGCGTCGCCCGGCTCGAGGGTCGTCTCGATCGTTTCGAGCGTTGAGGCGAAGAGCGGGCGATCGGCTAATCCGAGCCCGATGCCTTTGGGTTTAAGCGCCTCCACTTCGTTCGCCGCGGCGCGATAGACCAACGGGGGCGGATGCCCGGCTCGGCACACCCGCACCGTTCCCCCTTCCCCGAAGCGCGCCAACGCCGCCGTGAGAAACGACCCCGGCTTCATCGCCAATCGGAGCGCGTCGTTCAGCGAGACGAGCGCCGAACTCGGCGAAGCGCCGTCGTGGAAGAGATGCCGGAAGAGGACGTCCGCCTGCGCCGCGTAGAGCGCCGCGCCGAGACCCTTGCCCGACGCGTCCGCCACCAACGCGGTTAGCGACTCCGGCGAACGCGCAAAGTCGATCGCGTCGCCCCCCACCTCCCGCGCCGTCTCGTAGAACAGCGCCGTTTCGTAGCCCGCGAACTCGGGCGCCGAGGCGGGCGTGTTCCGCGTTTGGATCTCCCGCGCCGCCTCCAACTCGTCGCGAGCCATCACCCGCTCGGCGGTCTCCAATCCCAACAGCGCCAGCAGACCGACGAAGGCGATCCACGCTAACAACCAATCGTCGCCCGAGGAAGCGAGCGCGAACGCCGCGACGATCGCCGTAAAGAGCAACCGCCGCGCCGGCGAGAGCTTCCGAACGAACGCCCGCGCCAACGCCCAAAACACGCGCCAGCCGCGCCGAAGCTTACCGCCGCCGCGCACGTCCGCGTCGAATTCCGCCGCGTAGAACTCGTACGCCCCGCGCGTCTCCTTCTTAAAGAGCGTTCGGAAATCCGCGTTGCGAACGTCCGACCAATATAGGTCGTAGAGCGTTCGCCTCGGTTCGGTTCGCTGTGCCATCGCCCGCGCCCGCTCGGATCGAGCCGTCCTCGGTTTATGGTTCTTCGTGAATAAAAAAAGCGACTACCACGCCAAGATACAATCTCGGCGCGATAATCGCCTCTGAAAATTGACAAGCGGTCGCCTACGCGACCCAAACGGCTTACTTGATGTCGGTAACCTTGCCGATTTCCTCGATCCGCTCGTAGCGCTCGTTGAATTTATACGCGCCCTTATCGCTCTTCGTCGCTTTTACGACTTTCACGAAAACGCCTTCCGCGGCTTTCTTGCCTTTGGACTTATCGCCGAATGTCTGTTTCTTCGCCATAATTCGCTCCTGTTCGGAAAAATATTAGCTTGGAAATGTACAAAATCCGCTCGGAAAACAAAAATCCGCTCGGAAAACAAAAATCCGCTCGGAAAACAAAAATCCGCTCGGAACAAAACGCGCGGCGACTCGGTAATCACGTTAGCGATAGGAACTCGACCTCGATTACTTCCGCGAGCCGTTTCGGATCGAGCTTCATCAGCAAGCCCTTGGCGCCCGCGTTGAGATAAACCTCCTCCCGATCGAGCGCCGAGGCGTCCACGAACGTCGGCAACGCGCGCTTCATCCCGAGCGGGGAGCATCCGCCCCGAACGTAACCCGTCGTCGCGAGCAAATCCTTCGGCGGTAGGAGCGCGACCCGCTTCTCCCCCAACGCTTTCGCCGCCGCCTTCCTATTCAGCGTCGCGTCGGCGGGCAGGCAGAAAACCGCCGCGCCCGTCTTCTCGCCCGTCGCCACCAGCGTCTTAAAGACCGTCTCCGGAGCCGCGCCTACCGACTTCGCCGCCGCAATCGCCACCGACTCGTCCGCGCCCTCGTCGTACGGCGCCGTTTCGTAGGGTATCTTCGCCGCGTCGAGCAAACGCGTCGCGTTCGTCTTCTTCATCGTCCTTCCCGTTTGTTGGCGGAGCGCTACAACGCGCCAAAGTACAACGCCGCGTCGAGGATCGCAAAGTAGCCGACTTGTAGCAGCGCGAGCCGCATCGGCAACGGCGAGGGGATCTCGATCTCGCCGTACTCGAGCGGAACCGCCGCGACGGCCGCGATGGCGAACCATGCGACGTAGTTTTGCGCGGGCGGAACGACCGCCGCCCACGTCCAGAAATCGAGCGCGACGGCGGCGGGCTCCATCACGAAATCGAACGTCGCCGCCAACGCGCCGACTAAGAGAACGCGCCCGATTTTCGAGTCGGTCGCCGTCCGAGCCGCGTACGCCGCGCCCAACACAACGAGCGTCCAGTTCAACCCGATCACGGGGGGGACGTCGAGGATGTGGAAGCCGAGAACGGTTCCGTACGCGTAGGCGCCGAACGGGAAGCCCGTCCGTACGCCGATCGCCTCGAGCAGGAACGCGACGGTCGCCGTCGTGAGCGCCCAAACGAGGAGCCGATAGTTGCGCGGACGGACGACGGCGAGAAGCGTCATCGCCGCGCCCAGCAAGAGCGTCCACGGGGTCAGCGCGTCCATCGCCGCGCGGGCGGCGGGCGCGAGGCGTCCCGCCGCGCCGACGACGTAGATGATAATTAATCCGCGCGTGAATTCGCGGTCGAGGAGATCGTTCTTCCCTTCCAGAGAACGCCGCCATGCGTCGAAGTCCATATCGAACTCCCTCCGAGTATGATGAGTAAAAGCGCGTGCGCCGGCGTGAGTAGCGCGTGGAGCGCGACGGGTTGCCGCGAGACGAGCGCGACCAACCCACGTTGCGCCGTCGCGATCGCGGCGGGTAAGAGAAATCGCGGGTCGATAAACACGAGTGGGAACGGCGCAAAGAAC
>WJMR01000044.1 GCA_014727845.1 Ignavibacteriales bacterium | reverse complement strand
TCTCTCGAGTAAAGCGGGTCGGAGGGAATTGCTCGATAACACAATAGCCGAGAGCGACGAGACGATCCAACCGCCCCAAAAAGAAAACCCTTCTCGCTAATCGAGAAGGGTTTCGCGTACTCCCGGCAGGAGTCGAACCTGCGCGCACGGCTCCGGAGGCCGCCGCTCTATCCACTGAGCTACGGGAGCTCAAAATTGCGGGAGCGAAAGTTACGAAATTGGCGCGTGATTCGCAACGTTACTCCTCCGCTCGCTCGCGCCACTTGCCGTCCGCTTTAATTACTCCCACCAACTCCTCGACCGCCTCCTCCGGCGCCAGCCCGCGCTTGACGGGCTCCTTACCTCGATAGAGCGTGATCGTGCCGCGACCCTCGCCGACGTAGCCGTAATCCGCGTCCGCCATTTCGCCGGGACCGTTGACGATGCACCCCATCACCGCGATCTTCAATCCGACGAGATGCGCCGTGCGCGCTTGCACGCGTTTCGTCGTCGTCTCGAGATCGAAGCGCGTTCTGCCGCACGAGGGACACGCGATGAATTCCGCCTTTGTCGTTCTGACGCGCGTCGCCTGTAGCAAGCCGAACGCGATCCGCGTCGCGTCCGAGGGGGTCGCTTCGGGGCGCGCGCTCGCGTCGAGCGAGACGCCGCCTCCGTAGCCGTCGATGAAATGCGCCCCGAGATCGGCCGCCGCCTCGATGGCGAGCGACTCGACGTCGAGATCGCGATAAGCGCGCTCGAGGACGACGGCCGTCCGCAAGCCCCGACGCTCGAGTTCCGCGAAAACGACGCGGGTCTCGTGAACGCCCGGCGTCTCCGATCCGAGGAGGAGCGAAACGCTCGACGAGGAACCGAGCTTCTCGTAAACGGGGGCGGTGAGATCGCTCAACGTGGCTCGCAATAACGTCGGACGGTCGATATCCGCGTCGAGGAATTCCTTCGTCGAGAGTAATCGCGCCTCGTCCGCGCTCTTCGGCGTTCGGCGGATAATCTTCGCGTCCCCGATCGCGGGCGCGTCGATCTCGTCGGCGAGAAGGAGCGCGTCCGGCGAGTCGTCCCCCCGCCGCCACTCGTCGCCCCTTTTTCGGAAGCCGAGCCCGCGCATCGTTTCGTCGTCGAGTCGGTCGCGCGTCGAGAGGTCGGCGACGACGACGGGAATTTGTTCTCCGCCTACTACCCCGTCGGCGGCGCGAGGGTTAAATTCGTATGGATCGTACGAGGGGACGTCGATCTCGGGAAAGGCGCGTCGCGCTTGTGGATTCTCGTACCGCGCGGCGAGCGCCTTCGCGACGGGGATCTCGTTGACGGGATCCTCCGCGAGCGAAACGCGGATCGTATCCCCGAGACCGTCCTCGAGGAGCGCGCCTATGCCCGCCGCCGACTTGATCCGCCCCTCCTCTCCTCCGCCCGCCTCGGTAACGCCGAGATGGAGCGGATAGACCTCGCCGCGTTCCCGCATTCTCGCCGCGAGCGTCCGATACGCGTAAACCATCACGCGAACGTTGCTCGACTTCATCGAGAAGACCAACGCGCGCGCGCCGAGATCCTCGAACGCGCTCGCGAACTCCAGCGCCGACTCCGCCATCCCGTCGGGCGTGTCGCCGTAACGGCTCATAATCCTATCCGAAAGCGAGCCGTGGTTGACGCCGACGCGAATCGCCGTTCCGTATTCCTTGCAGATCGCCGCCAGCGGCGCGAGGCGCTCGCGGACGCGCTCCAACTCGGCGGCGTACTCGGCGTCGGTATAGTCGATCTTCTCGAATTTCTTCTTATCGGCGTAGTTGCCGGGATTGACGCGCACTTTCTCGACGATCCGCGCGGCGATCTCGGCGGCGCGAGGCGTATAGTGAACGTCGGCGACGAGCGGAACGGTTATCCCCTCTCGACGAAGGCAATCTTTAATCTCGTAAAGATTCTCGGCGGCGGCTACGTTCGGCGCGGTAACGCGGACGTACTCGCACCCCGCCTCGACGAGGCGCCTCGTCTGCGCGACGACGCCCGCCGTGTCCATCGTGTCCACGCTCGTCATCGATTGCACGCGGATCGGATTATCGCCCCCCATCGGAACGCCGCCGACGTCCACCACGCGCGTCTTAACGCGGCGATACCCGAACAAGCCGTCGTTGTAAGGCGGTCGGGTCATATCGGACGCTTGAGTTTTTCGAGGAGCGTTTGGGCGAACTCGCGAGCCGCCAACGGACCGTTCGCGGTGACGACGACGCCGTCCACGACGACCGACGCGTCGCGATAGTCGGCGCCGAGTCGTTCGATCCGCGCTCTACTCCCCGCGTCGCACGTCGCGTTTTTACCTCGTAGCACGCCCGCTTTGGCGAGGATTTCCGGCGCGGCGCAGATCGCGCCAAGCGCGGCGCATTCCTCCGCCGCCTCGCGCGCCAATCGGAGCGCCCTCGGATCGTCGCGGTAGGCGCGGATCCCCGCTCCGCCGATAAACGCGACCGCGTCGAAGTTTCGCGCCCGAGCGTTGGCGAGCGCCACGTCGTTCTTCAGAACCCCGCCGCGATCGCCGCGACAAAACGACACCGCGTCCGACGCGACGAACACGCGCGCGCCCCCCCGCGCCAACGCCTCGCGCGTCGTACGGAACTCCTCCTCGCTATAACCCGTCGCGGCGGCGATCAACAACGCGCTCGCCGGGCGATGTGAACGGTTTCTCATAACTCGAACGGTTGAAAATAGACTACATAATATAGCAAGCGGAGAGGACTATCGGAATCGTGGCGCGGACGGTACATAATAAACGGACGAGGAGTCGCTCCCCGTCCGCTAAGCGCGAGTGGGCGCGGATTAGTATCGCTCGATTTTGAACGACGCGGCGCCGCCGTCGAATTCGATTTCGAAGCGTCGGTCGGTTTCGTAGAAATTCGCGCTTCGATATTCGCCGTCCCCCTTCTCCTCGAGGTCGCCGTAGTCCATATCGACGAGCGCGCCGTCGAAGGAGAGCTCGACGCCCGCCTCCACGGGAACGCGGACGACGATCTCCGCCGCGCCGCACGCGATCTTCGCGGTGGTTCCCTTCTCGATCGGCTCGCCAAACGTGATGGTCGCGGACGCGGCGCCCGTCTCCATTCGGAAGTCGCGGACGCGTAGCTCGGCGAGATTGTAGTTCACCTCGGAGGCGCCCACTTCGACGACGAAGTCGTAGAGGGGCGCGGGATGCAACGACAGCCGATTCTTCCGCGCGCTCTCGTCGTCCCAATCGAAAACGCCTCGTTGGGGTTGAAGGTAAAGCTCCGCCTCGTCGTCGTCTTTCTCGAATTTGGTTTTGAAAAACGGCGCGTCGTCCACCGAGGAAATCCGAAACAGCGCGCTCGTGTCGGCGTCCACGCTAAATTGCATCGCGCCGCCCGAGACGCGGACCGTCATCTCCTCGACGTCGCCCTCGTAGGGTTCGACGAGGTGATCGGCGACGAACTCGATATCCGCTTCGTCCCAATCGCCGCAATCCTCGTCGCCCCACTCGCCGAAAGCGGCGGAGGGTTTTACGGTGAAGCCGAAGAGCGCGGCGCCGAGCGCGAGACCCGCGACGCCCGCGAAGATCGCCTTAACGAGATCGGCGCTCGCAATCATCGCGCCGCCCAAGCCGACGAGCGCGGCGGGCCAAATGTGAACGAATTGACCGGCGTTCCACGACGGTTCAATCGCGTTCTCGATAAAGTAGAGCGCGCCGAGCGCGACGAGGAATACGCCCCAAAATACTTGTCCCGTTTTCATATTGCCTCCCCGTTTTTAGGTTCAAACGCGCGGTACACCAGATACGCCCCGACGGCGAGCAACGCCAACGGTCCCAACTCGGCGAGACCGACGGAGGGGACGAACTGAACGACGAACAGCGCTATGCCCGCCACGACCAGCGTTACGCCGGCGTAGAACGATCGTTTGTTTTCTGATTCGACGCCGAGCTTGTCGCTTAAGCCGACGGGCTCGTCGTCCGCGTCGGTCGCGGCGTCGTCGATCGCCCGGTTCGCTCGCGCCTTTTGCTCCGACGGCATCACCACGAGCGCGAACAGATAGAGCAACACGCCCAAGCCGTCCATCACCGTCAACACGACGAACGCCAGTCGTATCAAGGTCGGATCGACGTTCGCGTATTCCGCGAAGCCGCCGCATACGCCGCCGATCATTTTTTCTTTGGAGGATTTCGTGAGTTTCTTTTTCATGGTTCGCTTCCTTTCCTTTTTCTCCGCCCGAAAAATATAACGGCGATAGACGGAAGTCGCAAGATATTTGTCGGGCGGTCGTAAGCGACGGCGAGCGGGGCTACGGCTCGACGGGCGGGCGGCGGCTATGCGGCGGGGTCGTCAAGAAGAACGGACGGCGGCTTTTCTTCCTCGGCGTGACGCGCGCCGATCTCGTCGGCGCGCTTGCTCAAGTAATTGAAGCGAACGATTAACGTGAGCGCGACGCTCACCAAACCGACGACGAATCCGAACCAAACG
>WJMR01000396.1 GCA_014727845.1 Ignavibacteriales bacterium | reverse complement strand
TGTTGTGGTTTGCTTCAGAAACGACCTTTGACGATCTTTGATATAATAAAAAAATGTTTGCCCTTGTATCAACGCTTGTTGTGGTTTGCTTCAGAAACGACCTTTGACGATCTTTGATATAATAGGTCGTGCATAACCATTTTATCGTCAATAGGTTACAAGGAATCCGCGCGTGAGAATTCTTATCGATCTCACGCGTGGGTTTCCTTAAGATAGGCGGTTTTTCAGAAGAGTTCCAGCTGTTGCGGCTCTTGGAAGCCGTCAACGGTTTGCCTACCGTAGTATATCTCCATATTGCCGAACTGCCGATCGGTGATCGTCAATATCCCCACGTGCCCGTCCTCGGGCAGCGCCGCTTGCACTCGCTTTTTGTGAACCTCGGCGTTGGCGCGCGTGGCGCAGTGACGCATATAAATGGAGAATTGGAAGAGTCGAAATCCGTCCTTGAGCAGCTTCTTCCGAAAGAGCAAATAGCGTCGCTTCTCGGGGGTGGTTTGCATCGGCAGATCGTAAAAGACCATTACCCACATATTCTGATACTTATTGAAGTATTCGGACATCGCTATTCGAATGCGAACGTCGGATAGACGATAGTTTCCTCTTCGCCCTCGAAGCATCGCGCCAATGAGGCGGCGGTGCGGGAGAGCGCGACCGCGAGGGGCGCCCGTTCCTCGTTCACGAACACGGCTTCGGTCGGCAAGGATAAGAGCCGGCGTTTCGCTTCCTTTCCCAATTCGTTTAAGTCGATTCCTTCGTCCATCATCTCGCACACCGCGGCGTCCACAAAGGGTCTATAGGGTTCCATCACGTCGTCGGCGAGGCAATAGGCGTTATAGCGGTTGTGGTGGTGTATCCCCAACGTCGGGAGCAAGCCGGAGCTTACGAGCGCCCGCGCCGCCAAAGCGCGCGCGACGGCGTAGCCGTAGTTAAGCGCGTTGTTCGGCGGGTCGCCGTGCCGGTCGCGACGGAAATCGAGGTCGGCGGGGAAGAGCTCCTTCCAATAGAAGACCGCCGCTTGCGCCTCGAGGTTTTTCGGATCTCCCGAGCGGACCGTGCGCGACCACTCGCGCAGGTGACCGACGTCTTCGCCGCGCTCCTCGAGCAGGTCGGCTTGGTTGTGGATTTTTTGCGCCACCGTTCGCGCCCAGAGTCGTTTCCGAAGCGGCTTCGGCGCGTCTATCTGCGCCCGAAAGCGTTCGGCTTGCAGATGGTGACCCGCCAAGGGCAGGAGCAGCCCGACGGGCAAGTGGCGGCGATCGCACGTGATCACCGCCGCGTTGTTTTCGAGGAGGAGTTCGAGCGCGCGGTGCGAGACCGTTACGCGAGGATGGTCGAGCACGACGACCCCGATATCCTCTATCGGAGCCGTCGTTACTCGTTCCCCGCCGAACATATCGCGCTCTTCGGGTTGCTTTATCACCAACTGCTCGTCCTTGACAGAGCAATAGGCGGGCGAGCCGAAGTAGAGCGTTCGCTTTATCATTACCGCCTCACGATTGTTCCTAATCGATCGACTTCCACTTTAACGCAGTGTTTCAAGATGTTCACGCCGAAGCGGAAATCCAAGTAAGCCGGATCTTGTTTACCTTCCGCCACTTTCGCAAGGTTGTGTTTGCGGAACTTTGTTTGCACCTCCAATCTGGTTTTCCCCTTTTTACCTATTATTGTCTGAGAAGAGTATTTCACCACCTTATAGAGTCGATCGAAGAGGTCTTCCTTATCGTCCCAATCGATTTCGTCGGGGCTTTCCTTATAGACGACGACCATATCGTTGTGCTTGAGCGTAAAGGCGAACTTCTTTCCGTCGAGTTCGGGCGGGAAGAGGCGTTCGCCTCGCAGGCGCTTTTGGACGGCGTCGTAGAATCGGAGGACCTCGAAGGCGCGTTCGCCCTCCTCGTCCTCGTACACCCCTACGGCGTAGTTGGCTCCGGAAGCGACGAAGAGCTTCTTATTCTTCTCGGGTCGTATTTGTATCGGGTTGGATTTTTTCTCCTCCATCCGCACGGTTTTCAGCGGAATTTCCTTCCCGCTCTTCTTGGCGTTATAGAAGATGGGAACCTTCATCGCCGCGGGAATTTTCCCGCCGTTCTTTTCCACGTGTCGGAGGATGATTTTCCGTATTTCGGGATCGACGATTTTCTCGATGTGTTTCTTCGTCGATATCGTTTCGATCGGTTTACGAGTAACGTAAATCGTTTCACCGCCGCGATGGGAGTCCTCGATAACGCCGAAGTTGGTTTCCTCGTGGAGGGCGCCGCGGGGTCCGAAGGTTTTCTGTTTCAGTTTGTCGCCTCGTCGGTATTTGTATTTATTCAGCTTCGAGCTAACGAGCCGTTTCTTATTCCGATGCGAGACGAAGAGGGTTTTTAGTTTCTCTTCAACTTTCCGACGGAGGACGCTCGGTTTCATACCGCCCCACGGGAGGGGAACGGAGTTCATATACATCCATCGCAGCGTTCTCGTAGAGCCGTCGCCCGTCGGGTCGTAGAGGATCGGTTCTTCGAGAGCTTTGCGGATGTTCTCCATTCCGCCGCGCTCTTTGATGTGTCGGAGAACGAGGTCGCGATCCTCGCGGTCTTTAATCGACTCGACGTCCTGTTCGGTCTTGAGCGAAGAGATCGGCTTCTTGACGCGGAGGTCTTGTTGCGAGAGTCGGCTGAGTCTATTGACGATGCCGTCCGTCGTAAGCGCGACGACGAGGGCGTCGATGGCGTGGTGGCGATGATCGGCGCGCGACTTCACGGCGGGGGAGACGCCCTCGGCGTCGGGGTCGCGGAGCAATCCGTTGAGCCCCCACTCACTGCGCAAGATTCCCGTCACTTTTCCGTTCGTAATGCGCACGCTCCGATACGCTTGCTTCAGGCACTTCTTCACTTCGACGGCGACGTACGCCGTGTTGTTGAGCTGACTGTTGAGGAAGTCCTCGGGGATGCGTTCCATCAACAGTTTCTCGCGCTTGCCTTGGGAGAAGTTTTTCACTCGCGCTTTATACGCCTTCTCTTCGGGTCTGCCTTTTAAGTATTCCATCGGCAGGCGGTTCTTTTTCTCGTTGTTGAAGCTCTTCTCCGAGAGCGTTTTGTTGACGAAGCTGTTGTCCATCGAGCGGCTATAGGGCACAATGTGCTCGACTTCTATTTCGGTTGAGAAGAGGAGATCGAGCGATATCGGTTTGCCCGTGTACACGGAGATCCGATCGCACTCGAGCCAAAGCCGGAACTTCTCGATGCCTTTAATAGAAACGTTCTTGGCGAATTTCTTATACTCCTCGATATCGACGTCGCCGTTGCGTTTCTCCAAGTCGCGCTCGTCGAACTCGAGTTCGAGCCAAAGCTCGAACTTCAGTATATCCGAACCGCTCGGCTCGACGTGGATTTTCTCTTTCAGGAATTCGCGGTATTTATCTCGGATTTTTTCCTTCTCTTGATTTCCTTTCCGCATTTTTTCTCGGACGTCCTTCGGCTTCTTCAGCTCGCGCGCCATTTCGAGCCGCACCTCGTTGGGTTTGCCGTATTTCTTCGCGACGTCGTTAACCAGCGAGATTGTTTCGTAGATGGCGCGCTTGACGATCGGGCTGTTGACGACGCCCTCGTCGTGAAACACGGCAATGGGTTCGAGCTCGCGATCTTTCCCGTCCTTCGCCTCGTCCCACGAGTGGTGGTAACCCGCTTTGGCGCACGCTTCGGAGTACTCGTATCCTTCCTTAAGGTAGGGGAGTATCTTGCCGAGGGCTTTAGTGGAAAGGTTGCCGTAGTCTTTTTCGAGATGCACGTGGGCGAACTTGCTCGCTTGCTCGGCGCTCATCCCCAACCGTTCGAGGGCGTGTTCCTCTATCCACTCGGGGTCTTCGGCGAAATGGAGGACGTGCCATAGG
>WJMR01000395.1 GCA_014727845.1 Ignavibacteriales bacterium | reverse complement strand
CGAGGACGACGCGCTCGTCGAGAAGCTCGTCGAGTGGCGAGAGAAGAATATGCGGTTCTTCCTCACGCAGTTCCCCGCCACGAAGGAGCGCACGCAAGCGTGGCTACGAGACCGGGTGGCGAAGGACGACACGCGCATCCTGTTCTTAATCTTCGACGAGTCGGAGCGAATGATCGGACATTTCGGATTATGCGACGTCGAGGAGAAGTCGGCGTATATGGATAACGCCATCCGCGGCGAGGCGGGCGGCTCGCCCAAGCTTTTCGATCGCGTCGAGATTACCGTGCTCGATTTCGGGTTCGATAAACTCGGCGTCGAGAAGCACTACGGCGAGCTGTTCGCCGACAACTTCATCGCGGCGGCGTGGCATCGCTCTATCGGTTTCGAGGTCGAGGAGAAGCGGACGCTGACGCGCGTGGAACGCGATGGCGAGATAACGCACGTTCCCGATCCCGACGCCGAAGGGAAGAAGCGGACACAGTGGCTCATCGGGATGAGCAAAGACGAATTCTATCGACGATATCCGCGCGGGAGCCGATGACCGACGCTACGAAACCGCTTGTAACCGTCGGAATGCCCGTTTACAACGGAGGCGAGGCGCTCAAAACGGCGCTAACGCAAATGCTCGCGCAAACGCACGCCAACCTCGAGGTTCTCGTGTCGGATAATCAATCTACCGACGGAACCGAAGCGTATATGCGGGAAATAGCCGAACGCGACAGCCGCGTGCGGTACGTTCGCCAACCCGAAAACATTGGGCAAGGCGGCAATTTCACCTATGTGCTGGAGAACGCGACGGGTGAATATTTCTCCTTCGCCGCCCACGACGACCGCCGCGAGCCCTTTTTTGTGGAGTCGGCGCTCGACGCGTTGCAATCCGACAACGAGGCGGTGGCCGGCTTGCCGAGGTTTTACGCAACCTCCAAACGCGGGCGATTATTCGAGAAGCGGAAATTCAAAACAATGGATCGGCTTCGCGACGACGATCCCTATGTCCGCGTCGCCTCCTTCCTCTTAGACGACGAAAACGCGCATAAATGCAATTTTCTCTACGGCGTCTGGAAGCGCGAGGCGTTGTTGGACACGTTTCGGCTTTTCCAAAAACTCATCGATCGGCACACCGCCACGCGTCACGTCGCCTCGATCGACACGGCGATTCTCTCTTACGCGCTCTCAAAGGGCAAGTTTGTTCTCGCGGATCGGTTGGGGTTTTATAAGGCGCATCGGTCGTTAGTGTACGACAACTTCCTCGCCAAGTTGTACTATTACGTCTATCGCGTTTATCGCTTCTTCTTCCCCGTTGTTAAGAGCAAGGGGAAAAAGTATGTCGATATCCTCGACGAGTGGCGTGAAAGCGCGACGGGTATGATCGACGCGGTTTTGAAGGAGACGACGTTGGAGGAGTATCAGCGTCGCCATATCCTCGAAGAGTTCCGGCGGAAATACCGTAATAAACCGATTGGGAATTAGCGTGTCGCCTTCGCGGCGATGTCGTTCCGATAGTACATCTTCTCAAACGAGATTTTCTCGATCCCCTCGTACGCTTTGGCGATCGCCGCCTTCAGGTCGTTCTCCGGCACGATCGACGTCGCGCCCAAAACGCGACCGCCGCTCGTAACGATCGACGCGCCCTCGCGCTTCGTGCCCGCGTGGAAGACGACGACGCTATCGGGCATGTCGTCGAGTCCCGTAATCGTCTTGCCTTTTTCGTATTTGTCGGGATAGCCGCCCGCCGCCGCCACGACGCACACCGACGCGCCGCCCGAATAGCGGACGTTTCCGTTATCGAGCTTTCCGTCGGCGGCGGATTTCAGCAAGCCAAGGAAGTCCCCTTCGACGAGAGGCAGAACCGCCTGCGTCTCGGGATCGCCGAAGCGGCAGTTGAACTCGACGACCTTCGGCCCTTGATCGGTTAGCATCAATCCCGCGTAGAGGCATCCGACAAACGGCGTTCCATCTTTCCGCATCCCGTCGATCGTCGGCTTGATAATCTCTTTTTCGACGCGCGCCATCGTCTCCTCGTCCACGACGGGCGTCGGCGCGTAGGCGCCCATACCGCCCGTGTTCTTGCCCGTGTCCCCTTCCCCGACGCGCTTATGATCCTGCGAGGCGGGCAGTAGCGCATAGTCCTTCCCGTCGGTGACGGCGAAGACCGACGCCTCTTGCCCGGTCATAAACTCTTCGACGAGAACCTCCTCGCCCGCTTTCCCAAAAATCCGATCGACCATCATCGCGCGCAACGCCTCGGACGCCTCGACGAACGAGTGACAAATCACGACGCCCTTGCCCGCCGCCAAGCCGTTCGCCTTGAGAACGAGCGGATACTCGTGGGTTTTTAGGAGCTCGAGCGCGGCGCTGAAATCCTTCGCCTTAAAGGAAATCGCCGACGCGGTCGGGATACCGTACTTTTTCATCAAGAGTTTCGCGCGGGATTTCTCCGACTCGACGCGCGCCGCCGACGCGCTTGGACCAAACGTAGAGATTCCCGCTTCGGTTAGCGAGTCCGCCAAGCCCGCCACCAACGGCGCCTCGGGACCCACGACGACCAAATCGATCTTCTTCTTCTCGCAAAATTCGACGACCGCCGAATGCGCGGCGACGTCCAACGCTACGTTCTCGCCGACGAGCTCCGTGCCCGCGTTGCCCGGCGCGATATAGATTTTCTCGCAATTTTCCGATTGCACGATTTTCCACGCCAACGCGTGCTCCCGTCCCCCGCCTCCGACTACTAATACGTTCATCGCTTCTCCGTGATGGAAAACTGAAAGATCTTCGCGAGCTGTTCTACCTGCTCGTCGTAACTGAATCGCTTAACGGCTTCTTCGTTCGGCGTCGGAAGCGTTCCCTTTTTCCGCTCCTCGTGCGCTTGCTCTATCGCTCGCCGAATCGCGCGGGGGCTGTTGGGGTCGGCGAAGCGGCATGCTCCGTATTCCTCGATCCGCGTTCTAAGCGCGCCTTCGGGAAGCGCGGCGACGATTGGTTTGCCCGCCGCGAACGTCTCCGCCGCGGCGCCGACAATAAATAGCTCGCCGAAGCCGTCGTCGCGAACGGAGATATACGAGACGTCGCTTTCACGGAGGGCTCTAATCGCCTGTTTATGTTCGAGATAGCCGTCCTCGATTATCATCGAGGATATACCGTTTTTAACAATCGCTTTTCGGTCGGATTTCCGGAGCAAGCCGATAAATCGGAAGCGTATCTCGTCGGCGAGCGCGGGGTTTTCCGCCTTCAGCTCCGCCAACGCCTTGAAGAGGAAACGGAGTCCGCGACGATTCGACGCATTGCCGAGATGGGCGAAGACCGTCTTCTCGCGCTTCGGCGGCTCGACGTGCTCCGCAAAATCGTCGGGATCGTAACCCGTATAAACAATCGCCACATCGGTGTGCTTAATGAACTTGCGAACGTTTATTATCCGTTCCTTCATGCTCCGATTTGTGACCGTCAGCTTCTCGGCTTCCTTGAGCGAGTTATATTCCATCCGCTCGACGATCTTCCGATGAAGGGGCGTGGGGAACGACCAGCGCGGGTTTTTCGACCAGAGATCGCGGTAGTCG
>WJMR01000394.1 GCA_014727845.1 Ignavibacteriales bacterium | reverse complement strand
TTTCGCTCTTCCTCAAGCGCGAGGCGGTCGAGAAGATACCCCTCTTCCAAAACGCGTCGGACGAGTTCCTCCGCGCGGTGGCGTTGGAGTTGAAACCGCAAGTCTTCACGCCCGGCGACTACGTGTTCCGAAAAGGCGACGAGGGGGACGAGATGTTCTTCGTCGTTAAGGGCGAGCTAAACGTGTTGATCGAGGACGAGGGGGAGCCGATTGCGACCCTCAAGGACGGCGACTTCTTCGGCGAAATCGCGCTCTTCAAGGACGTCTCGCGCACCGCGACGATCCGCGCCGTAAAATACAGCGACCTCTATTCGCTCGATAAAGGCGCGTTCAACTACGTTCTCAAGCGCTTCCCGCAGTTCTCCGACGCCATTCGCGAGATGGCGGAGAAACGACTCGAAGGGTTGGATTAGCGCGCCTCCGCCGACTTCCTAAAAGTGCAACGCGTTTAGCCGAACGGCGACGCCCGCCGAAGCGATGAACGTCTCGTGCTCGAAGGGCGCGGCGCCGACCGATCCGGCGATCTGTAGCTGAATCTTAATCGGTTCCAAACCGAAGCGGAGGAAGACCGCCGGCTCGACGAACATTCCCGTTTCGCTTTGCGAGTAGGCGGCGCCCGCCGTCTCGACCTCGTAAAAATCCACGTAACTGAACCTGCCGCCGAAGCCCGCCTCGACGTGGTCGTAAACCATCCCCATAGTGAATTGCGCGAAGTATCGGCGGTAGGAGCCGCGCGCGTAGGAGTGGATCGACTCGTCGGCGAAGTCGAACGAGTTCTCCGCCTCCGAGGTTCCCTCGCCGTAGCCCGCGTACGTCTCGAAACGCCAAACGTCGTCGGTCGAGAGGAAGTAGCCGATCGCGCCTTCGTAGAACTCGTGCTCGTGGTAGCTATCGTCGTTCACGCTGTCCTTCCGCGCTATCGAGGCGTTCGCCATAATCGCCGCCTCGTCGGTGAGGGCGGCGGCGACGTGGAAATCCGAACCCGAGGCGCCGGAGGAGAAGCCCGCGGAAACGTCGCCTTGCTCGGCGAACAGCGGCGAGGTGAGCGTGTTGGGAACGTAGATCGGCGCGCAGGCGGAAAGCGCGACGGCGAGGAGCGAGAGCGTTATGAGGCGCGTCATTGGCGGCTAATGCGTATGTGAACGAACGGCGCCGACCACCGACGCCGCTCGCAATATATCGAAACTCGACCGATTCTAAAAGAGCTTGTCGAGCCGGAAGTTGATCCCCAAGCCGAAAATGACCGGCTCGTGGTCGAACGGCGCGTCGCCGACCGGAATCGAGAAGCCCAGTTGCGCTTGGAGCTTCAGCGCCTCGAAGCCGACGCGCGCCGTGGCGGCGGGCTCGAGGAAGATTCCGCTCTCGCTCGGTTCCTTGAACGACACGTACGAGAATCGCAACGAGAGCGCCGACTCGAGGAAACTCGACACGAACCCGAGATTGGATTGCGCGAACAAGCGCCCGTAGTCGGACTTGACGTAAGTCGTCGCCTCGGCGGCGTTCTCGCCGAAGGTGTTCTCCGCCTCCGACGAACCTAAGCCGTAGCCGCCGTAGAACTCGGCGCGAAGATTCTCCCCCTCGCCCGAGAGGAAACCGACGCCGAACTCGACGAGGTTCCCCTCGCGGTATGTGTCCGAGCTCGAGCTATCCTCGACCGCGAACGAGGCGTTCGCCATAACGCCGACGTTATCCGCCACGCTCGCGGCGGCTTGCAACTCGAATCCCGAAAGCGAACGACCGACGTTGAGGTTCACGTCGCCCGGCTTGCGGAGCATCGGCACGTTTACTTGATTTGGTACGTAAATCGGCGCGCAACTCGCGAACGTGAACGCGAGCGCCAATGCGCCCAATAACGCATGTGTTCTCATCCTTGCCTCCCATATACTATTATTATGACGTTGACGCTATTTAGAGCAACAACGCGTTGAAGCGAAGCGTCATTCCGAGATTGAGAATCACCGGAATGTAGGTGTATCCGCCGTCCCCCGCTCTAATCGACGCGCCGATTTGGGCGTGGAATTTCACGTTCCGCCACCCGGCGCGCGCCGTTACGACCGGGTCGAGATAGACGTTGAGGTAGTCGGTCGCGGGTTCGTATTCGATTCCGTACGGGGACTCGTACTCGGCGGCGGGTTCGTTGAAGTTCAGCGCGAGGAGTCGCAACGCGAAGGCGACTTCGAGGTTGTCGCCCGGAAAACCGTAGCCGATCTGTCCGAACGCGCGCCAAATATCCTTTTGCTCGCTCGCGGTTCCCGCGCGCCCGACGCCGAAGCCGCCGAACGTCTCAAACCTGCCGTCGCCCGAGGGACTGAAGTAGCCGACGCCTCCCTCGACGAAGCTCTGCCTCGGGTTGTCGCCCGGCGCCGTTTGCGCGTTGAGCATCAGCGCCGTGCGGTCGCCCAACGCGTACGCCGATTGTAGCTGAAACCCCGACGAGCCGAGTTCCAGCGAGGCATGCACCTCGCCGCGTTCCGAGAGCATCGGCGTGTTGACCGAGTTTGGCGCATATTGCGGGGAGCACGAGATCATCGCCGCCGCCGCGGCGCCCGCCGCCGTAAGAAGAAACGCTCGTTGTCGTATTCTCATAATATCCATAGCGCGCCCTTGTTGTTAAGAGTTAGGGGAAAGTATTAATCTAATGTATATAGGGCAAGTACAATTGCGGACGGCGAGGGAAAGTATGACGCGCGTCACATGCGCCCGTGAACGAGTGAAAACGGACGAAGCGGAGAAAATTCCGAACGCGTTTATGGCATTTGAGACGATAATTCGTAACTTATTTTTCGTAAAGTACAACCGCTTGTCTCATCATTTCACCGGAGCCGCATGGTATGTATAAGATTGTTAAGGCGGAGTTTTTAGCGCCGGATATCAAGCGTTTTATCATCGAAGCCCCCAAGATCGCGAAGAAGCGCAAGGCGGGGCAGTTCGTCATCGTACGCGCCACGCCAGAGGGCGAGCGCATTCCGCTAACCATCGCCGACTCGGACCTCGGAAACGGAACGATCACGATCATTGTGCAGGGGGTCGGAAAGACGACGCGCATCATCAACGACCTGGAAACGGGCGACTCGTTCCTCGACATCGTCGGTCCGCTCGGTCGCGCCTCGGAAATCGAGAAGTTCGGCACGGCGGTTTCCATCGGCGGCGGCGTCGGCACGGCGATCGCCTACCCGACGGCGAAAGCCCTGAAGGAAGCGGGCAACCACACGATCTCGATCATCGGCGCGCGCAATAAAGAGATGGTAATCCTCGAAGACGAGATGAAGGAGATCGCCGACGAGACGCTCGTCTGCACCGACGACGGGAGCTACGGCTTCCATGGCTTCGTGACGCAACAACTCCAAGCGCTGATCGACGAAGGGCGGAAGCTCGACTTCGTGCTCGCCATCGGTCCCATCCCAATGATGAAAGCCGTCGCCGAGGTGACGCGTCCGCACGGCATACACACCGTCGTGAGCTTGAATCCCGTTATGGTGGAC
>WJMR01000393.1 GCA_014727845.1 Ignavibacteriales bacterium | reverse complement strand
GACGAGGAACGTGTCGGGCAATCCGAGCTCGTTAAACTCTTGATAGGCGCGTGCGGGAACGGGCATGGACATTTTGCGCGGCTCCCACTGCACGGCCCGGAGTTGATCGATCTGCGCGTCCGTCCATCGCATCTTTACCGGCTCGGCGCCGTAGGGGGCTTGATTTTTCAGTTGCTTGATGTACCAGTGCGTGTTGACCAAGCTGAGGTTGGCGATGCGCACGTCGCGCCGGATCCCCTCGACGTCCTGCAGATACCAGAGGGGGAAGGTGTCGTTGTCGCCGTTGGTGAAGAGGACGGCGTTGGGCGCGCAACTTTGGAGCAGGTTATACGCGTAATCCCACGGCGCCCAGTTCTCGGAGCGGTCGTGCGTATAGTAGTTCGCTTGGAGCATCCGGACGGGCGCGACGACGAAGGCGAGCGCGAGGATGGCGGCGGCAAGCGCGGTGCGCGTCTTTTCGTTCTTCGCCTTTTCGGTCGCGAGTTCCACCAGCCCCCGCGCGCCGAGGGCGATCCACACGCCGAAGACGAAGAACGCCCCGACGTAGAAGTAGTCGCGCTCGCGCGGTTGTGGTTGCTGTTGGTTCTGATAGTACGCCGTCAGGTAGCCCATCAATATGAAGAGGAGCATGAAGACGGTCGCCATCTTCCAATCTTTTCGGAAATGATGATACGCGCCGAATATGCCGAGCAGGAGCGGCAACGCCCAAAGGGACGTAGCGACGGTTCCGCCGAACTTAAGCCCGAGCGGTCGAGCGATCGTTTCGGCGATCGAGTTGAACGGGGCGACGTTCGCGCCGTCTTCCTGATACCACGAGGCGCGCCCAGCGAAGTTCCACAAGAGGTAGCGCGTCATCATATGGTTCATTTGGTAGCGCCACCAGAACTCGAGGTCGCTGTCGTAATTTTGATAGACGACCATCTGGTGCGGCTCGGTGGCGAAGCGGCGCTTGAAGGTCGGGAAGTCGCCGTATTGCTCGCGGTTGAGGTACGAGAGCAGCTCGGTGTAGGTTTTCGGGGTGTTCATATTCAGCGGCGTGTCCATGTTCGCGCGGATGATCACCATCGTGTAGGTGGTGAATCCGAGGAAGGCGAAGAGGAACGCGAGGAACGCCGTGTGCATCAGGGCTTTGCGTTTCTTGTAGGCGTAGTAGGCGCCGTAGCCCATCCCGCCCATAACGAGCGCGATAATGAACAACGCGGTGGTGGAGCTCTCGTGCGCGATGCTTTCGATGAACGTCGGGAGGACTTTCACGTAGCCGGGATAGATGATCGCCAGGGCAATCGAGCCGACGACGATCGGGATGTAGATCGAGTTGCGCGCGACGAGGCGTTTCCAAAACGCGATCACCACGCCGACGGAGACGACCGCGAAGATAATCTTCATCTTCGAGTCGAAATCGTTGAAGTATTCCTGCGTCGGCGGCTGCGAGTC
Organism: Ignavibacteriales bacterium; assembly: GCA_014727845.1. GTDB lineage: Bacteria > Bacteroidota > Ignavibacteria > Ignavibacteriales > Ignavibacteriaceae > WJMR01. Next base: position 3,473 of record WJMR01000393.1, on the reverse strand, counting down.
GGTCTCGCCCGCCCACATCACCATCGCGATGAGGAGCAATAAGCCGACGTGACCGAGGAGAATGTAGGCGGTTTGCTTGAGTTGTTCGTCGTCTTCGATGTACTTCCGGAAATAGACGATCATCACCACGGGCAACGCCGCCAGGACCGCCATCAAGTGGACGCCGGCGGAGAATCCCAACAAGTAGAAAATCAGAATCAGGTAGCGCTCGCTGCCCGGCACGTCGGCGCGTTCGTTCCACCGCATCATGAAGTAGGCGCTCGCGGCGAAGAGGAACAAGCTCGCGGCGTACACTTCCGCTTCGACGGCGTTGAACCAAAACGTGTCGCTAAAAGCGAACGCCAACGCGCCCGTCGCCGAGGCGATAATCGTCGCCAATCCTTCGACGAGGTTCTTCGGTTTGCCGCGATAGGTTTCGATCAGCTTGACGGCGACGAGGTAGAGGAAGAGGACGCTGAACGCCGAAGAGAAGACCGAGATGAGGTTGACCCGCAAGCCGACGTTCTCGACGAGGGGAATCATCGAGAGGACGCGCCCGACGATCAGGAATCCGGGCGTGCCCGGCGGGTGCGGCACCTGCAACGACACCGCCGCGGCGATGAACTCGCCGCAATCCCAGAACGAGGTGCTCGGTTGGACGGTGGAGAGGAAAACGATGAGCGAGACGAGAAACACCAGCCCCGCGACGATTCGGTTCGTCAACCGGTAATCCATAATTGCTCCCTTGCGTTGACGGCGCCGCGACCGCGACGCCCTGCCCGTTCGCCCTTACGGCGAAGACAATAGTCCATTACTTTTTAAAAAACTTGTCGTACTTGCTCCGGTCGCTCTTGTCGCTTTTGACGACGTAGGTCGCGTGGAGTTCCTCGAGGCGCCGCGCCGAGACGGTGTCGAACTCCTCCTCGTCGAGATGCCGTTTCCTGAACATCCGATAATCCTCGAGGTCGCGCCCTTTAATCTTCCACTCGACGCGTTTGAGATCTTCCATCTTGTTCTTCTGGTCGCGGTACGTCATGGCGTCGCCCCGTCATATGCGAGAAAAAGAACCTAAACACATAAGTTAAGAAAATTCGGCGCATATTTTAAATAGATAACGGGAAATTTATCGGAGGCGGCGCTCGGGAGAGAGGTGGCGGCTCTCGGAGATGTTTTTTATCTTACTTGGATAATTAAAACCGCGTAATCTATCCACCTTCCAAGCAAGGAAACCGAACGACTATGAGACGATTCGCCTTCCTCTCGACGCTCCTAATCGTCGCGACCGTCGCGACCTACGCGCAGATTCACGTCCCGATCGGGGAACGCTCGACGCCCGCGGACGCCAAAGTCTCGCTCGAGCTGATCGCCCGATTCCAGAAGTACGACTCGACGCCGAAACACGCCGAGGACCGCTACGACACGCACATCAACTCGCCGAAGTCGGCGCTCATCCATCCGACGAAGAACAAGTTCTACGTCAACGCGCTCGAGGGCTACGAAACGATCGCCTACGACCTCGAGACGTTCAAGCGGACCGCCGTGATCGAGCACGCGTTCGACAAGAGCAATCAAGACCTCTTCCTCGACACGCTCCTGTTCGACTACTCGTTCCGGACGCGCGGCTCCCGGTGGAACGAGTTCAAGGGCAAGCCCGTCGAGATGACGCTGACGCACGGCGGCAAATACCTATGGGTCACCTACTATCGCCGCGACTTCGATCGCTACGCGGTCGATCCCTCCGCCGTCGCGATCATCGACACCGACACCGACGAGATCGTCCGCGTGATGCCGACCGCGCCCCTGCCGAAGATGATCGACGCCTCGCCCGACGGCAAGTGGGTCGCGATTACCCATTGGGGCGACAACACCGTCGGTATCGTGGACGTGACGTCGAAGGACCCGCGCGAATGGGAATACGTCAAACACTTCGTCGTGGACTATCGCTACGAGCCGAAGACGGGCGTCAACCGCGATCAATCCTGCGGCTTCTGCCTCCGAGGCACCGTCTTCACGCCCGACGGCGGCCATTTGCTCGTCGGTCGGATGGGCGGCGAGTCGGGGATCGCCGTGTTCGATATGGACGAGATGAAATACCTCGGCACGGTCTTCGGCAACCGCTACAACCTACGCCACATCGTGATCAAGGGCGGCTATCTCTATTGCTCGATCAATCGAAGCGGCTACGTGCAGAAGACGTCGCTCGAGAATTTTATGAAGACCGCGACCGCCTCGGACGCGAAGCGGAAGAACTATAGCGATTGGGAGGAAGTCCGCGTCGGCGCGGGCACGCGCACCATCGCCCCGACGCCCGACGGTCGGTACATAATCGCGGCGGCGAATAGCGCGAGTCGCGTGGCGGTGATCGACGCCGAAAAGATGGAGAAGGTGTGCGAGGTTCGCGCCGACTCGTATCCCGTCGGGTTGGATACGGACGGCGAAGTCGCGATCGTAACCTCGCAAGGTCGCTCGGGCGGCGGCGGATTTTCGGTGATGGTTTTCAGGATTACGCGCCGGTAGCCGCTACGGTCGGTCGCTTTTCGGAATTACCCGGCGGGCGCCGAGCCAGCGCTTGTGGTAGTGGCGGCTCGCGACGTTGTCGGTTACCACGCCGCGATGCGTGCTCGAGTGGACGAAGAGGAGGAAGCCGGGCTTGTGCGCGGTTACGACGCCGACGTGCCCGGGCGTTCGCTTCGAAGCGTCGGTTCCCGTGAAGACGAGGACGTCGCCGGGGCGAATGTCCGCGCTATCGACGGGCAAACCGTAGGTCGCGTAGGCGCTCGAGGAGCGGGGGGCGTCGTGTCCGAAACGCGTTAGCACGTAGTGGACGAACCCCGAGCAGTCGAACCCCGTCTCGGGATCGACGCCGCGGGCGAGATACGGCGCGCCCGTCAACGACTCGGCGAAGGCGACGATCGAATCGACGTGCGCGCGTCGGCGCTCGCGGCTCGTCTCGTCGATCTCCACGTCCTCGAGCAGGAGCGCCACTTCCAGAGAATCCAAGATCGCTTGCGAATCCGCCGAAACGCCCCGCTCGACCGGCTCGACGGGCGTGGGCGGACGACGAGCCGCCATATAGGCGACGCCCGCGACCAACAGGAAAAATATCGACGTGGAAATCACTCGTCGTTTCATAGTTCCCCAATATACTATGGCGCGACCTCGGGCGCCAATTTTACCGCCGAATCGGACAAAAGGACTATGGCGACTTTGGCGCGGTTTGCGTAAGTTTGTGGCGAGATTTTGGAAGGGCTTGACGGGCGCGCGTTTTGGGCGGAGGGCGCTCCAAAGAGCGGACACAACAAGAGTTTTACGGAATTACGAAACCTTATGCAGTTACGCGAGTGGAATCGAACGCTTCGCGAGTGGCAGAGCGAGGCGTTCGAGAAAGCGCGAGCGAAATACGAAACGCGACGCGACTTCCTTTGCGTCGCCACGCCCGGCGCGGGTAAAACGATCTTCGCGCTGCGCGTCGCGCACGAGTTGCTGAGCGCGGG
>WJMR01000392.1 GCA_014727845.1 Ignavibacteriales bacterium | reverse complement strand
CGTCCGCTCGATGGTCGCCAAGGCGCAGAAGAGTCCGAAGAAGATCGTCTATCCGGAAGGCGAAGAGGAGAAGATTGTCCGCGCCGCGCACGCGGTTTATCAAGACAAGATCGGATTGCCCGTCCTGCTCGGGAACGAGGACGCCATTCGCGCGAAGGTCAAGGAGCTCGGTTTTTCTATCGACGCGTTCGAGCTGCACGATCCGAAAGTCTGCGAGCGGTGCAAGGAATACGGCGACGAGTTCTACAACATCCGCCAACGCCGAGGCGTTACGCGCAAAGCGGCGACGGAGCTTATCCGCGAGCCGAACTACTACGGCGCGATGATGGTGAAGATGGGCGACGCCGACGCGCTAATCGGCGGCTTGACGACCCACTACCCCGATATGATCCGACCCGCGCTGCAGACGGTCGGCGTGCGCGAAGGGTTCAACGTCGTCTCCGGTCTTTATATCGTCATCATTCGGAGCCGCGTTTTCTTCTTCGCCGACACGACGGTCAACATCGATCCGACGGCGGAGCAGTTGGCGGAAATCGCGCTGACGGTCGCCGACGAAGTCCGCGGGTTCGACGTCGAGCCGCGCGTGGCGATGCTCTCCTTCTCGAACTTTGGCAGCGTCGAGCATCCGCTCTCCGTCAAAGTGAAGAAGGCGGTCGAGATCGCGCAGCAGAAGAACCCCGACTTGGCGATCGACGGCGAGATGCAAGCCGACACGGCGATCGTTCCCGACATCCTGAAGAACGAGTTCCCGTTCGCGAAACTCGACGGCGGCGCCAACGTGCTCGTCTTCCCGAACCTCGCGGCGGGCAACATCGCCTATAAGCTCTTCGAGCGGCTCACCGACGCGACGGTTATCGGACCGATTCTCGTCGGGATGAAGAAACCCGTTCACGTGCTCCAACGCGGCGCCACGGTGGACGACATCATCAATATGACGGCGATCGCCGTCGTCGAGGCGACGAGGAAACAGCGCGCGTAATCCGATTTCGCGGGGGCGTCGCTCGTCGGCGCCTCCGTTTCGTTTAAACGCGACGCGCGGCGTATGACGAGATTTTTCCAACACATCGGCGAGCGGACGCTCTACTTTTTCGGCGAGGTGGGCGCCGTCTCCCGCCTCTTCTTTCGCATCGTCGGGTTCTTCGGCTCGATTCCCCGTAGCCGGCGGCTCGTCGTCGCGCAGATGGAGCACATCGGCGTCAACTCGTTGCCGTTGGTGCTCATCATCGCCACCTTCACGGGCGCCGTGGCGGCGTGGCAGGCGGCGTATCAGTTAAAGGGGATCGCGCCCCTCTCGTTTCTCGGCGCCGCAACAAGTCGCGCCATCGTCACCGAGTTGGGTCCCGTCCTCACGGGCATCGTCATCGCGGGCAGAGTCGGCGCCTCCATCGCCGCCGAGCTCGGCACGATGAAGGTGACCGAACAAATCGACGCGCTCGAAACTATGGCGATCAGTCCCGTGCGATTCCTCGCCATGCCGCGCTTCGTCGCCTCCGTCGTGATGCTTCCCCTCCTCGTTATCTTCGCCAACGTCATCGCCGTCGCCGGCGCGTTCGTCGTCTCGAACTTCTTCCTCGACGTCTCGCAAGCGATCTTTTTCGAGTCGGTCTGGCGATACTTTGAAATATCGGATATGATCGCGGGATTGGCGAAAACGACCTTCTTTGGAGCGGCGACGTCGCTACTCGGCTGTCACATCGGGCTTAACACTTCGGGCGGCGCCGAGGGGGTCGGTTTGGCGACCATCCGCTCGTTCGTCCTCTCCGCCTGCTCGATCCTCGTGCTCGACTACCTACTCTGGGTCTTCCTCTTCTAAGCTACCGAATGTAGCGCAACGCCTTTTGCGGATGCGAGAGGTATTCCGCGCCGTCGGCGGTAATCACGATCATCTCCTCCATCGTAACCGTGCCGCGCTTCTCGACCGGCAGTCGGGGTTCGATGGTAAAGACTTGTCGCTCCTCGAGCGGAATAAACGGCAACGCGCCGTAGCGCTCCCACCTCGGGAAGAGACCCGCGCCCCCGTCGTGCGCCACGCGTCCGACTTGATGCCCCAAGCCGTGCGGATACTCGGGGTAGTTGTTCGCGATGAGGAAATTCCGCGCCGCGTCGTCAACCTCGCACCCTTGCGCGCCCGGCTTCACGGCGGCGAAGGCGCGCTCGATCGACTCGAGCAGCGTTTGGAAACCCCGCTCGACTTCCGGCGGCGCCTCCGTCTCCCCCTCCTCCAAGACGTACCACGTCCGCTGCATATCCGAGCAATAACCCTCGAACTTCACGCCGAAATCCATGTTGAGGATGTGCCCACGCTCGACGCGACGATCAGTCGGCTCGGCGTGCGCGCCCGCCGTGTCGGGTCCCGTGAAAACGGCGGGGCATCCCGAGCGCCCCCACGCCGTCTCGAGCCCCATATCGTCCACCCGCTTATGCAGGAACGCCGCGATCTCTCGCTCCGTCTTTCCCGGCTCGATGAACCCCTCGACCTCGTCGAAGAGTCCCTCGGTAATCTCGATCGCCTTCTTGATCCGTCGTAACTCCTCGTCGGATTTCCGTCCGCGGAGCGTCGCGACGATCTCCTCGCTCGAGACGAGTCGCTCGGCGTAGGGCGTTCCCTCCAGCAGCTCCATAAGTTTCAGATACATCCCGTGCGTCAAGCCGTCGGCGAGGTTGGCGTCGAGCGAGTAGTTGATAGCGATCGTCTTCGGGTCGCGTTCCTTAAGATAGTCGAGGAACGGCGCGCGGATGGATTTCTCGTAGCCGACGATCCGCTCGAACGTGTCGGCGTCCTCGGCGGCGGGAACTTCGAGCGAACCGATAATGGCGCGGCTCTCCCCCTCGGCGGGCACAAGGAACGCGGAGATCCACGTCGAGTCGAACCCCGCGAGCATCTCAAGCGCGGGGTCGCGCATCGCGGAGGACTCGCGCACGAACGTGAGCCAAAGCTCGACGTTCTTCTCCTTCAACACGTTCTTGGCTTGTCGGATTTTTTCTCTCGCGAGTTCGCGCGCCTGCTCGGTCATAGTTTCGCTTTCTTCTCGTATATTATATAT
>WJMR01000391.1 GCA_014727845.1 Ignavibacteriales bacterium | reverse complement strand
CTACTATGACGCGGAGGGGAGCCGTTTCGTTCCCTTGCGCGTTCTTTAAACGTATGAACTCGGCGGTACGTTCGCAAATCACGGTCGAACGCTCGGCGCCGCGCGCGCCTTTAAAAAGAAGAAACCCCGCGCGAGGCGAGGTTTGCGAAGTGAGCGCGCCTGGGCTCGAACCAGGGACCCTCTGCTTAAAAGGCAGATGCTCTACCGACTGAGCTACGCGCCCTCCAAAAACATGTGAGCTCCAAAGATACGTATATCGGGAGCCGAACGCAAGCCGCGCGAAACGGGCGCCGTGAATCTTTCCGAAAAAATAGCGTCCTTTGGGTATTACGATTTTCCGAAACCCGCGGTAGGTTTCGGAGGAGAACCAAACGCCGAACGAACGATGCGAACCTTGCAATGCGTGATAGTGGACGACGACGATCTCTCGCGGGACGTGGTGGAGCGGAACGTCGAGCGGGTCGAGTACCTCGAGGCGATCGGGTCGTTCGGCGACGCGGTCGAAGCGGCGTCGTTCCTGCGCGCCAACCAAACCGACGTACTCTTCCTCGACGTCGAGATGCCCGAAATGTCGGGGCTGGAGCTGGTCGAGACGCTCGCCTCCCCGCCCGTTACGGTGCTGGTGACGGGCAAGGAGCGCTACGCCGTCGAGTCGTACGACTACGACGTGGCGGATTTCCTCCTCAAACCGTTCTCGCACGCGCGCTTCCTCAAAGCCGCGGCGCGCGCCAAAGAGCTGCACGCCCGCCGCAATCCCGAGTTGATCGACAACCGCTTCCTCTTCGCCAAGATCAACGCCGCGCTGGTGAAGATCGATCTCCGCGCGGTCGAGCGGATCGAGGCGCAAGGGGATTACGTCGAGTTCCACACCGACGAGGGGCGGCGGATCGTCTATTCGACGATGAAGCACGTCGAGGCGCGGCTGCCCGCCGAGGAGTTCGCGCGCGTTCATCGCTCGCACATCGTTCGGTTGGATCGCGTTAAGGACGTCGCCGAAGGGAATCTCGTCGTCGGTAAAGCGGTCCTCCCCGTCGGCGCCTCGTATCGCGACGCGCTCCTCCGCCGACTAAATATATTATAACCGTCCGTCCCTCCGCCGCTCGTCCACTTCCTCCGCCGTTCGTCCGCGCGTTGAACGTTTCTCGCAAAAATGTATCGATCTCACGTCGGAAAGCGCTAATTTTAAGACGTAAGGTCAATGCAATTCCCGGATCAACCGACCGCCTTCCGCGAATCCTCCTCACCGCGCGTCGGCTCCGGCAACACCGATAACATAAAACACAGGGAGTAACTTATGCAACGCATAACGCGGACGGCGCTTTTTGTCGTCCTCGCCTTCGTCGGCGCGCGAGCGCAAACCGCGAACATTAGCGGTTTTGTGTACGACGCCTCGAACGGCGAGGCGCTCGTGGGCGCCAACGTGTACGTGAACGAATTGCAATTCGGCGCGAGCACGAACCTCTCGGGCTACTTCGTGGTCCCCGGCGTTCCGACGGGCGACTACGTCGTCTCGTGTAGCTACGTCGGCTATGAATCGCAATCCGAGAAAGTGACCGTATCCGCGAGCGCCGAGAACTCGATCACGTTCGAGCTGGCGCCGCAAGAGGTGACGACCGAAGAAGTGGTGGTTACCGCCGACTCGATCCGCACGTCGGAGAAGCTCTTCGTCAAGGAAGTCTCGAAGATGGAGCTGACGTTGGAGCAAATCAACCGCGTGCCCCAAGCCGTCGAGGCGGACTTGTTGCGCACGCTGCAGACGATGCCCGGCGTAACGGCGGTCTCGGATTTCTCGAGCGCGCTCTACGTCCGAGGCGGCACGCCCGACCAGAATCTCTTCTTGATGGACGGCGCGGACGTGTACAACCCCGAGCACGCCTTCGGCATCTTCTCGACGTTCAACACGAACGCGATTAAGAAAGTCGAGATCTCGAAGGGCGGCTTTGGCGCCGAATACGGCGGACGGCTCTCGTCCGTGCTGGACGTCGTTAACGACGACGGCAACCGGAAGGAGTTCGAGGGGACGGTCAACGTTAGTATGATCTCCGGCTCGGCGACGCTGCAGGCGCCGATGGGCGATCTCGGCTCGATCTCCGCCAGTTTCCGACGCACCTACATCGATCAGACGCTCGCCAAAGCGATCGACGACATACCCGCGTACTATTTCTACGACGGCAACGTCAAGGCGTTCTTCGATCTCGGCAGGAACGACAAGCTCTCCGTCAGTTTCTTCACGAGCAAGGACGACCTCGATATGAAGCCCCGCTCGGACGACGAGAACGCCTTCGAGTTCGACTACAACTGGGGGAACATGACGGGTAGCGCCAACTGGCGGCACATCTTTACCGACCAACTCTTCGCGAGCTTCTGGCTCACGGGCAGCCGCTTCGAGTCCGATATGGAGCTCGAGATCATGGATATGTACGAGGACAACTATCTCTCCGACTACACGTTCAAGGCGGCGTTGGAATACTACCCTTCGCAGTCGCTCAACCTTAAGTTCGGCGGCGAGCAGAAGCTCTTCCACGAGATGTATAAGTTCGACACCGACTTCAACTACGTGGACGTGGAGAACAATAAACAACTCTCGACGCTCTACGCGAGCTCGACGTGGCGGCCGACGCCGCTGTGGGAGATCGACCTCGGCGCGCGCGGTTATATGTTCTCCGACCCCGACACGACGATTATGAACGGCGAACCGCGCCTCACGGTGAAGTATCGCCTCGACGAGTTCAGCTCGGTGAAGGCCGCGGGCGGCTACTACCACCAGTATATGCATCGGATCCCGCGCCTCTTCTTGGCGAGCATCTGGGCGGGCGCGAGCAAACACGTGCCGGAATCCAGCGGCATCCACGCCATCCTCGGCTATCAGCGCGAGGTCGCCGGCGTCTATCAGCTCGAATTGGAGGCGTATTGGAAGCACTATAAAAACCTCTTCACGTTCAACGAACACACGGGCGTGGACGCCCCTCCGGACGGCTACGACGAGCGCGGCAGACCGATGTACACCGATCTCGAGAACATCTTCCTCAAAGGCAACGGCAACAGCTACGGCGTCGAGGCGATGTTGCGCAAGGACGTCGGCGCGATAACGGGCTGGCTCTCCTACGCCTACTCGCGCACGCTGCACGACTTCCCGACGATCAATCGGAGCGAGGAGTTCCCCCCCCGCCACGATCGCGAGCACGTCGTCAACGCGGTCGCCAACTTCAACCTCACGCGCCTCTTCGGCGACGAGCCGACCTCGAAGACCGACGCGACGTGGAACTTCGGGACGAGCTTCGTCTTCGCCTCCGGGCAACCGATCACGACGGCGGGTAGCGCCTACTTCGTCTCCTCGCTCCCCGATCAGCGCGATCTCGTCTTCGACGATAAGAGCGTGCCGAACTACACGCTCTACCCCGGCGAAATCAACGACTATCGGATGCCGCCCTATATGCGTCTGGACGTCTCGCTCACCTACACGAAGAACTACGAGACGTGGACGCTCGAGCCGTATCTGCAAATCTTCAACGTCGGCTACCGACGGAACGTCTGGTACATCCAATACAACGAGAAGTTGGAGGACGGCGCGTTGAAGCAGGAAGTCGAGAACATCACTATGCTGCCGATACTCCCGAGTCTCGGCGTGAAAATCAAATTTTAATGAGGAGAACGACTATGAAACGCTTAGCGCAATTATTTCTCGTCGCGCTCGTCGGCGCCGCGTTCTTCTCGTGCGGAGATCCGACGATCGAAATAGACGACGCCTACGAACCGAAGATCGTCGTCGAGGCGTACGTCTATCCCGAACGCCCCGTCGAGAAGATTCACATAACGCGGAATTTTCCGCTCAACGAACGGCTCGATCTCTCGACGTTTATCGTGGACGACGCGACCGTGCTGCTCGACGGAGCGCCGCTCGTCTTCGACGCCGCGACGCAAAGCTATAAAGACGCCTCCGGCGCGCTCGCGATCGACTACGACACGGAGTACACGCTCGAAGTAACGGCGACGATCGACGGCGTCGAGCTCTACGACAAGGCGACGACCCGCACGCCGAAAGCCGGATTCGAGGTCGATCAATCCGACATGGGAACCGTGAAATACGGCGACGAGATCGTGTACACCTATACGCCTTCGGACGGGACGGATTTCTACGCCGCCTCCGTCATCGCCGACTCGGCGTCGGTCGAGACGTTCATCTACGACAACAACTACTTCCCGACCGAGGAGGGCGACTTCGACGAAACGGGCATCAACCGTTGGGTGATCCAATACGTCATCGACCTGAACATCGACTATACGCAGCCGAAAATCTCCAAGGAAATAGAGGGAACGGAGACGTGGTTCTACGGACCCTATACGACGGTCGTGTACGCGGGCGACGACAATATGATGAAGTGGCTGATGACGGGTAAGAACGTCCAGCAGATGGACGGCAACTTCCTCGAGCCGCGGATGGAATACTTCGAGACGGGCGACGCGATCGGCGTTTTTGGATCGGCGATCGCCGACACGATCCGATTCCGAATCGTTCCGTAATCTATATAATATAGCGCTCCGGAGCGGACGTTCCGGAGGGTGTTCGAGCGCGTCGAATTTCGGCGCGCTTTTTTATTGCTTTCGACGATTTGGATGGTTAGTTTACAAACCGACCAAGCGGTCGCCAATTATAACAATCGGTCGGGAGCTATGCCGGATAAACTGTCTCGGAGGGAGCGCGAAAAGATCCGACACCGTCGGGAAATGATTGAAGCGGCGAAGAAGCTCTTCGCGCTCAAGGGATTTCGGGGAACGACGCTCGACGAAATCGCCGACGAGGCGGAGTTTGGGAAGGGAACGCTCTACAACTACTTCGAAAACAAGGACGACATCTACGTCGAGACGCTCGCCTCGGTCTTCATCGCCGTCGCCGAAATCGTCGCGAAGGTGGACGCCGAGTCGAAGGATTTTTGCGGATTCATCCGATCGCACACGATGAGTATGGTGCGCTACGCGGTGGACGACCCCTACGGTAGCGCGCTCTTCGGGCAGCGGACGGCGCACGAGGAACTGGCGAAGAGTCCGGAAGCGATGGGGCGATTGATGCGCCACATCAAGACGATCCGCGAGGTGATGACGCGACGGTTTACCGACGCGCGCGCGGCGGGGGAGTTGCGGCGCGATCTCCCGATCGACCAACTGATCTCGTTCTATCGGCACGCCTTTCACTGCTTCCTCGGGGAGCACGGCGCTTTCACGGCGCACTCGCGCTCGGAAACGCCGATCGAAGAGCTCGCCGAAGTGGTGCTGACGATTTTTCTTAACGGGGCGCTCAACCGACCGACGAGGGAGGAGTCGTGAGACGCGCGGCAATAGCGGCGATCGCGATACTCGCCGCGGCGTCGGCGCACGGGCAACGCGCCGACACGCTCCACTTAACGATCGAGGCGGCGACGGCGCGCGCCTTGGAGCGGAGTCACGCCGTCGAGACGGCGCGTTTGAACCGACGTATAGCCGACGAGCGCGTAACCGAGGCGTGGGGCGGCGCGCTCTACCCGACGGTGACGGGAACCGCCTCGTATCGGCGCGCGTTAAAGCGGGGCGTCTTCAATTTGGAAATACCCGCGCTCGGTCCCGGTATGCCCGCCGTGAGTCGCGCCGTGCCGATGGGGAAACTCAACACGGCGAGCGTCGGCGCCACGCTGGAGCAGACGATCTATTCCGGCGCCGCCTTCGCCGGCGTGCGCGCCGCTGAAATCTTCGAGCGCCTCTCCGACGAATCCCTCGAAGCGAGCCGGGCTTCCGCCGCGCTCGAAACAAAACGCGCCTACTACGCCGCGCTCCTCGCCCGTCAACTCGTCGAGCTGAACGAAGCGTCGCTCCGACTGGCGGAAGAGAATCTCGCCAACGCCCGCTCGATGCGCGAGGCGGGGATGATTCCCGAATACGAGTTCCGACGCGCCTCCTCGCGCGTCGCCGCCTTGAAGCCGGAAGCGACGGCGGCGCGGAACAATTACGAGACGGCGCTCGCCCGACTCAAACTCGCGATCGACCTCGACCCCGACGCGCCCGTACGTCTCGTCGATTCACTCGCATACAACGAGCGCGAGACGCTCTCGATCGACGAGCTACGCGAGCGGATGCTCGACCGAAATCCGACGCTCCGACAAGCCGCGCTCCAAATCCGACTCAACGAAGAGAATGTAAACGTCCAACGCTCGGGCCATTTCCCGACGGTGAGCGCCTCGGCGAGCTGGACCGCCGAGGCGCAGGAGGACGACGACAAGGACGTCCTCGATTGGCGCTATAATAATAGCGTGTACGTCGGCGTTAACGCGCGCGTCCCTATTTTCAACGGACTGCAAACGACCGCGCGAACCGAGAAGGCGCGCCTCGAAAAGCGGATCGCGGAGGAGAACCGCGATAACGCCGTCCGACAATATTTGATAACGCTGGAGGAAACGGTCGCCTCGATCGAGCGGCTCGAGGAGCTGATCGAGGGCTACCGCGAGAGCGTGGAGCAAGCGCGGTTGGCGTACGAGGCGGCGGCGTCGAGGTTCCGCAACGGCGTCGGCGCGCAAGTCGAGGTCGTCGAGGCGTCGTTGGCGCTCTCGCAAGCGCGCGTCGGCTACCACGAGGCGATTTTCAACTACAACGTCGCCGGCGCGACGCTCGAGCTTCTGCTCGGGACGCCGCCCGGAGAAATGATGGAACGATGAAGCAAGCGGGCATACAAGCGATCGTCGCGTACGCGGCGCTCGCGGCGGCGCTCTTGGGGTGCGGCGCCGAGGAGGAAAAAGCGAAAAAGACGCCGCGCGATGAGGGAACGCCCGTCGATACGATCGTCGCGGTCGGCGAGACGTTCGTCGATCGACTCGAGGTCGTCGCCGTCGTGAAGGCGAAGAACGAGGCGAACGTCGGGACGCCGAGAGGCGGAAAGGTGGCGCGAGTGTACGCGAAAGAGGGGAGCCGCGTCGGGCGAGGCGCGATTATCGCCGCGATGGATCGCGACGCCCTCAAAGCCGCGCTCGATATCGCCGAAGCCGACTATCGACTCGCCGAGGCGACGTTCGAGAAACGACAAAAGGTTTACGCCGACAGCGTCGTAAGCGAGCTCGCGTTCCTCCAAGCCGAGGCGAGCCGCGACCGCGCGAAGGCGAACTACGAGATGGCGAAGGCGAACTATGAGGACGCGCTCGTCCGCGCTCCGTTCGCCGGCTACGTCGAGGACGTCTTCTTCGAGCCGGGGGAAATCGCTCCGCCGAGCGCGACCGTCGCCCGCGTGGTGGACGCCTCGACGGTCGTCGTCGAAGGCGGCGCGTCCGAAGAATACGTCGGCGCGATCGCCAAGGGCGACGAGGTCGTCGTTGGCTTCTCGATTCTTCCAGCGCAAACGTATCGCACAACGCTGACGTTCGTCGGCAAGACGGTCAACGAATCGAATCGAACGTTTCGTGTCGAGGCGGAGGTTCCGAACCGCGAGGGCGCGCTCAAACCGGAGATGAACGCCCGGCTTGCAATCGCGCTCGACGAATCGGAGAACGTCGTGGTTATTCCCGAGGACGCGATTTTGACGACCGAGGCGGGCGAGGTCGTCTATGTTTACGCGGGCGGCGTCGCCGAGCTTCGCGTGGTGACGGTTGGATCGCGACACGAAGGCCGGGCGTCGATCCTCGCGGGGCTCGAACCGGGCGACGCGATCGTCGTCCGGGGCTATCACGGTTTGGTGGACGGCCAACGCGTCCGGATTGCGGAGTAGCGCCGATGCTGCTAACCAATAAAGCGATCGACAAACGCACCAGCGTCTTCATCCTCGCCCTCGTCATTATCGTCGAAGGCGCGACGGCGTATCTCGCGCTCCCTCGCGAGGCGGCGCCCGACATCGCCATTCCCATCGTCGTCGTCTCGACGCCCTATCTCGGCGTCTCCCCGGGCGACGTCGAGACGCTCGTCACCCAGCCGATCGAAGACGAAATCAACACGATCAACGAAGTCAAGGAACTCACCTCATCCTCGAAGGAGGGGTTCTCGATCGTCCGCGCCGAATTCGAGAGCGGCTACGACATCGACGAGGCGCTCCGCCAAGTCCGCGAAAGCGTGGATAAAGCCAAACCCGAGCTGCCCGCCGACGCCGAGGAGCCGGAAGTCTTCGAGATCAATTTCTCGGAGTTCCCCATCGTCACGCTCAACCTCGCCGGGAACGTCGGGTTGGCGCGGCTCAAGGAAATCGCCGAAGATATGCAAGATAAGATCGAGCGGGTGGACGGCGTGCTCGAGGCGAAGATATCGGGCGGGCTCGAGCGCGAGGTTCGGATCGAGGCGGACGTGAACAAGCTCGTCTATTACGACGTGCGGATGGACGACATCATCTTTGCCGTCCGCGACGAGAACCGCACCATCCCCGGCGGCAACATCGAGGTCAACCGTTCGAACTACCTCGTTCGCGTGCCGGGCGAGTTCACCGACCCGCGCCGCATCGAGGACGTGGTGGTGAAGATCAAACGCGGCGACCCCGTGTATGTGCGCGACGTGGCGCGCGTGGTCTGGGGCTTCAAGGATCCCTCGACCCACTCGCGCATCAACGGCGAGCCGACCGTCTCGATCGACGTCTCGAAGCGCACGGGGAAGAACATCATCGCCGTCGCCGACGACGTGCGGCGGATCGTCGAGGAAACCAACGACGCGCTGCCCGCCGGCGCCCGAGTCGAGATCGTCAACGATCAATCCGACCGCGTGCGGGAGCTGGTCGCCGATCTCGAAAGCAGCATCTTTACGGGGTTGGTCCTGGTCGTCGGCGTCCTGTTCCTCTTTCTCGGATTTCGAAACGCCGCGCTCGTGGCGATCGCTATTCCGCTCAGTATGCTCGTCTCCTTCGCGATCCTTTCGTGGATGGACGTCCGCCTGAACTTCGTCGTCCTCTTCGCGCTCATTCTCGGGCTGGGAATGTTGGTGGATAACGCGATCGTCGTCGTCGAGAACATCTACAAGTTCGTCGAGGAGGGCGCCGATCTGACGACCGCCGCAAAACAAGGCGCGGCGGAGGTGGCTTGGCCCGTCGCCACGTCCACCCTCACCACCGTCTCGGCGTTCTTTCCGTTGCTCTTCATCCCCGGCGTAACGGGCGACTTTATGTACTTCGTGCCGTTGGTGGCGATCGTCACGCTTTCCGCGTCCCTCTTCGTGGCGTTGGTGATTAACCCGGTCCTCGCCTCGAAATTCGTGAAGGTGGAGCGCCTCGACGCGAAGCCGACGACCGTCTTCCAACAAATCGTCTCGCCGATCAACCGCGCCACGAACGCGATCGTGAACCGATGGCTGCCGCGTCTCCTCGACGAATACGAGCGCTTTCTCCGATACGCCCTCGGGCGAAAGCGAGAACCGAACGAAAAGATTAATCGGCGGAACTGGTTGGGGCTCGCGGCGATCGTCGCGTTCTTCGTCGTGGACGGCGTCGTCTCGGAGTTCCTCTCCGAGTGGGCGGGCTTGGTCGTCACGTTCGCGCTTGGAACGGTGACGATGTTCGTCTTCACCAACGTTAAGTTACGGACGCTCTGGGCGACCGTCTTGGCGCTCCTCGTGATCACGCAGTTCTACTTCCTCTTCGATCACGGCGTCGAGTTCTTCCCGAGCACGCAACCCTCGCAAGCCACCGCGCAAATCGAGACGCCGAGCGGATCGAACCTCGAAGCGACGAACGAGCGAATGAAGGTCGTCGAGCGTAAAGTGCGCGAGGCGAAGTTAGCGAACGTCGAAAGCATGGTGACGGTCGTCGGCGCCTCGAGCGATATCTTCGAGCAAGGCGCCTCGACGCCGAACAAGGCGACGATCAAGTTTACGTTCATCGACTTCGACGATCGAACGCGCTCCACGAACGAGACCGCCGACGAGTTGCGCGAGATCCTCAAGGGCGTCCCCGGCGTCGAGGCGACGATGACGCTGCAACAGATGGGACCGCCCGTCGGGGCGCCCGTGAACGTCGAGATCGTCGGCGAAGACTACGAGCGATTGAGCGAACTCTCGAAAGCGATCCAAGCGGAGATAGCGGACGTCGAGGGGTTGGTGGATCTGCGGGACGATTACAACCCCGCCAAACCCGAGCTTCGCGTCGTGGTCGATCGGGAGAAGGCGGCGCTCTATAACTTAAGCACGACCTCGATCGCCAACGCCGTGCGAAACGCCTTCAACGGCGCCGAAGCGTCGAAGTATCGCGTCGGGGAAGACGAGTACGATGTGACGGTCGTCCTCCGAAAAGAGCAACGTCAATCCATCGAGGCGCTCGAGCGCCTACGGCTAATTTACAACGACCGACGAGGCAACACGCTCACCGTTCCGCTCGGCAGCGTGGCGCGCGTGGAGCGGGGAACGGGACCGACGGCGGTGCAGCGCAAGGATATGCGGCGCGTCGTAACCCTCACGGGCGACGCGGCCGAGGGCTACAACGGCAACGCCGTGCTGGACGAGGTGAAAAGCCGACTCGCCGACTACGATCTTCCCGACGGCTACGCGATCGAGTTCACGGGGCAAAGCGAGGAGATGGCGACGACGCAATCCTACCTCCAACGCGCGTTCGTCGTCGCCGTGCTGCTTATCTTCATGATTTTGGTTATTCAGTTCGACTCGCTCGGTCAGCCGTTCATCATCCTCACGGCGGTCGTCGTCTCGCTCAACGGCGTGTTCATCGGGTTGATACTCTTCGCGATGCCGTTCGGCGTGGTGATGACGGGCATCGGGGTTATCTCGCTGGCGGGCGTGGTCGTCAACAACAACATTGTGTTGATCGACTACATGAACCAATTGCGTGAGCGGGGGCTTTCGCGTCGCGACGCGGTCGTCGAGGCGGGCAGGCGTCGGTTCCGACCCGTCATGCTCACGGCGATCACCACGGCGTTGGGTCTCGTGCCGTTGGCGTTCGGCTTCGGCTTCGACGTGCGCGAGTTCGCGTTCGACGCGGGCGGCGTGATGGCGGATTTCTGGAAACCGATGGGCGTCGCCGTTATCTTCGGATTGCTGTTCGCCACGTTCCTGACGCTCGTCGTCGTGCCCGCGCTCTACTCGACCGTGGACGAGTTGCCCGGCGCGATTCGGCAATTCGGTCGCGGCGTGAAATCAATCTTCACGAAATAGGGGAGCGGGGCGTCGTTTCCCGCGCGATAAAATCTTTGTACATTGTAGCGGAAACTCTCGTTATTCGGAGGATTATTGAAGAGCTTTTTTTCGCCCGAGGGCTCGGCGAAGCGCGGCGCGGCGCGTTTCGCGTGGCTCGCCGCGATCGAACTCGCGCTCCTACTCGCGATTAAGTACGCCACGCACGGTATGACGCCTTTCGAAGGGCGTATCCTCGCGTTCGGCAACTTGATGAACGTCGGCGTCGCGGCGGCGCTCGTCGCCTCGTCGTGGGCGGCGGCTCGTCGGAATCCCGAGGCGTTCTCGCGCGCGGGGTTCGTCGCCGCGTGGGCGTGGCTCGCGGGCGGGGCGGCGTTGGCGCTCGCAAGCTTCGTCGCCGTCTTCGATCCCGACCTCCCGAATCGCTACGTCCTCCGCCAACCCTTGACTCGCGTGGTCGAGAGCGGACTCTTCGCGGCGTTCTTCTTCCGACAACTCTTTCTCGTCGCCGTGTTCGCCGACGTCGCCCTCGGCGCCCGACGCGCTCGGTATATCCGCTCCGCCGTCAACGCGTCGCTCGCCGTCGCCCTCTTCTTCGTCTTCGGCTACGTCTATACCCAACACGGCGATCCGAACGACTTCGATGAACTCCGCGCCAAACCCGCCGACGCGGTCGTCTCGCTCGGCGCCGCCGTCTGGAGCGGCAACCGACCCTCGACGGCGCTGAAAGCGCGACTCGAAAAAGTGTATGATCTGTATCGGAGCGGATTGGCGGGGCGTATCTTTCTTACCGGGGGCGCGGCGCCCGGCGAAATTAGCGAGGCGCTCGCGGCGAAATACTATCTGAGCCGCTACCCCGTCGCCGTTTCCGACATCGTCATCGAAGAGGCGACCGGCTCGACGGCGGAGCAAATCATCTATATAAAACGCGAGGTCGTCTCTCGCGGCGACGTCGAGCGCGTCGTCGTCGTCACCGACCGTTTTCACCTTGCGCGCGTCAAAGAGATGGGCGACTTCTTCGGCGTCTCGCTCCTCGGCGTTCCCTCCGACAAAACCGACTACCGCAGCGACCTCGAATACTATCGGATCCGCGAGGCGATCAGCGTCACCCTTTTCTGGCTCTTCGCGACGGGATAATAAAAGAGGGGGCGTCCCCCCTCTCGCGTATCACCGTAGCGCCGCGTCGAAGTTGGCGCCGCGTCGAAGTTGGCGCCGCGTCGAAGTTGGCGCCGCGTCGAAGTTGGCGCCGCGTCGAAGTTGGCGCCGCGTCGAAGTTAGCACCACGTCGGCGGCGGACAGTAGAGCGCGAACTCCAGAATAACGGCTTGCTGCTCCCACTCTTCGTTGAACGCCGAGAGCATATTCGTGTTCGTGCCGTCCTCTTTCGCGCCTTGCGTTACCGAAACGTATTTCACGCCCGGCTGATCGACGAGTTGCTTCACTTCCTCGATGTCGAAGCTCTCCGTGAGCGCGATATTCTTCAGCGTTCCCGCCGCTTTGTGTTTCTTGTAGTTCTCGAAGAGTTCCTTGAACTCCTCTTTCGTGATCTTCGCCATAGTGGACTCCTGTTAAGAATGAATGCGCCGATCTCGGCGAAAGCGTCGGCGCCGAATGTGTTATTGGTTGGAAGCGCTTCCGTTTGATAAGATCGGAAAAGTCGCCGCTTGTAAAAAGTGTCGATTTGATCACTCCAAAAGCGTCCACTATTCAATACGAAATTATTGCATTTGCTACGAAATTATTTCGTATTCGTTGCTTATGTTATACTATGGCGTATTATAATGGTGTTTTTACGAAAAATACAATCGAATCGTCTTGCCGAGGAAGCGTTGATGAAAGAAGCGGTTACGAAGGAATTCGGGAAACCCTTGGCGCGCAAGGGCGCGGGATTGTGAACCCCGTCACACCCTTGTTTGGCGCGGATGTATTTGGCGCCAAAGTTGGGCTTATGGAAGTGTATTTGGAAATGGTTCTTTGATCGACTGAAAACCGGTAAGCATAAGTTTTATAAGAGCTTCAAGCCCACTACCACACTACAACCGCTCGCCGGTTAACCACACCTCATTCGGGAAAGATTGCGAATACCATTCGTTAAAAGTTGTATTCGCAGTCTTTTTCCCGCCTATTTATCCTGACAAAACACTAATAAATATAACATCCCAAATTATTTTGGCGTAACCATACCGTCTTTTATTTCGTACACCTCGTCGGCAAGTCCCATTAGGTCCGCGTTGTGGGTAACGATGAGGAACGTCTTTCCGAGGCGCTTGTTGAGATCGAGGAAGATATCGTTGAGCGCGCGGCTGTTTTGCGAATCGAGGTTGCCCGTCGGTTCGTCGGCGAGGATGAGGGGCGGATCGTTGACGAGCGCGCGGGCGACGGCGACGCGCTGTTGCTCGCCGCCCGAGAGTTCCGCGGGTTTGTGATCCAGCCGATGGGAAAGCCCCATCTCGTCGAGTAGCTTGCGCGAGCGCTCGAAGGATTTCCGCGACGAGGCGCCGCCGATCATTGCGGGAATCGCGGCGTTTTCGAGCGCGGTGAATTCCGGCAACAGGTGGTGGAACTGGAAAACGAATCCGACGCGCGCGTTCCGAAATTTCGCCAACGCGGTCTCCGACATCGCGAAGAGGGATTCCCCCTCCACGAGCGCCTCGCCCGAGTCGGGGCGATCCAAGCCGCCGAGAATGTGCAGCAACGTGCTCTTGCCCGCCCCCGACGCCCCGACGATCACCGAGATCTTCCCGCGCGGTATCGTCGCCGAAACGTTCCGCAACACGGGCGTCGGTTTCTTGCCGAGCGTGTACGCCTTCACCAACGAGCGCGCTTCAATTAAGTGGTCGGTCATACGGCTTCCGATTGTTT
>WJMR01000390.1 GCA_014727845.1 Ignavibacteriales bacterium | reverse complement strand
TCTATTCCCGCGATCGGTTTTTCGTTTTTGCGGAGATCGAAGGAGCCGCCGCGTTCGACGAGAAAGCGAATCGCCTCGAAGCCGCCGGCGCGCCCATAGCGAGGATCGCGTTGCGAGACGAGTACGATCTCGGCGCCGAGTTCTTCAGATGGGAGTTCGCGACGGCGATCGCGGGATGGGCGGCGAACGTGCATCCGTTCGATCAGCCGAACGTGGAGGCGACGAAGCGTTTGGCGAAAGCGACTATCGAAGAATTCAAAAAGACGGGCGCCTTCCGACCCGAAGAGCCGACGACGACGATCGACGGTCTCGCGATATACGGCGAGGCGAAGGACGGCGACCTTGCGTCGGTTCTGCACGAGTTCTTCTTCCGACTACAACCCGGCGACGAAAACCACGCCGGACGGAGTTACGCCGCGATTCAAGCGTTCGTGCCGCCGACGCGAGATTTCGAGAAGCTCGCGTCGGTTTTTTGCGAGACGATCGAGCGGAAATTTCAGATCGCGACGACCTTCGGCTTCGGTCCGCGTTTTCTCCACTCGACCGGACAGGCGCACAAGGGCGACGCCGGCGCCGGCTTGTTTCTCCAATTCACGTATAAGCCGAACGCCGACGCGCCGATACCCGACGAGGCGGGCGCGCCGACGTCGTCCGTGGATTTTGGAACGCTCATCCGAGCGCAAGCCCTCGGCGACCGAGAGGCGCTGAAGGAAAGCGGCAGAGTCGCCTTGCGCGTCGATCTCGGCGAGGACCCCCTTGAAGGATTGCGAAAAATCGTCGATACTATGAAGTGACGTCATTAAACGACGATAATAGAGTATGAACGGAACCGCGCGCATAGTCGTTCTCGTTGCGACCCTTTTCGCGACGAGCGCGCTCGCTCAGAAGACGTATCGACCCGACCCGTTCCCGTGGCAGAAGAAGTTTCTCTTCTCGCTCGAAGGGGGCGGCACGCAATCGTTGACCGATTACGCCGACGCGGGTCACGACTTCTCCTTCCGATTGATGGGCGAATATCTCTTCTGGTCGGATTGGTCGGGCACGTTCGGTTTTCGCGTCAACGGCGGATCGGGGTATATCGCCGGCGCGGATCGCGACCGCACGCCCGAACGGTTCCGTACCACCGTCGGATTCGTCGGCGCGGGGCTCGAATATTTCTACGTCCTCTCGCCGCGCGTTCGTCCCTACGCCTACGCGGGCGGATCGGTGTTGTGGTTCAGCCCAAAGGACGAGCAATACGGATACGACCTGCCCGGCTTGCGCTCCGGCGAATACGACACCGAGACGCTCAACGCGAATTTTGAAGTGGGGCTTCGTTATTACGTTCTCTCGAATCTCAGCGTTAACGCGGGGCTCGGCGCGTACGGGAATTTCCAAGATTTCCTCGACGACGTGGAGGAGGGGGGCGACGACGATTTGTTCTTCGCGCTGAACGTCGGCGTCACGATCGAGACGAACCTCGGAATACAATTCGAGGAGGACTGGCGCAAGGACCTGTTCTCCGAAGACGGACGCGACGCTGACGACGACGGGTTGACCGATAAGCTCGAACTCTATTACGGCACCGACCCGTACGACAAAGACACCGACGACGACGGGTTGACCGATTACGCCGAGATTATTCGGCACTTTACGGATCCGCTCGACGCGGACACGGACGACGGCGGCGTGGACGACGGTAGCGAGGTGGCGCGCGGCACCGACCCGCTCGATCCGAACGACGACATGCCCGAGCCAAAGGAAAAGGATCAACAAGAGCTGGATCTAAAGATCGGCGAACCGATCGTGCTCGAAGGCGTGGTCTTCGAGTTTAACAAGGCGGATATCCTTCCGGAGTCCGAGCCCGTCTTAAATAAAGCGTTCTTAACGTTGGCGGACAACCCAGACATCGAGGTCGAGATACACGGCCACACCGACAACGTCGGGAACTTCCAGGTGAACTTCACGCTCTCGCTTAAGCGCGCCGAGGCGGTTAAGCGTTATATGGTGAATCGGGGGATCGATCCGTCGCGTATAGAGACGAAGGGATTCGGACCGCTTTATCCGAAAGCGCCGAACGACACGCCGGAGGGGAGACAGAAAAACCGCAGGATCGAATTCGTGCGCGTCCGATAACTACGCGTCGCCGCCGAGGCGCCTATCCAACACTCTCGTTAGCCCGTCGAGATCGAGTTGATTGGCGAGCGTTTTTAACGACGCCGCAAACTCTCGATACTCCTCCATTTCCGCCCACTCTTCGAGCGTCGTAATAACGGCGTCCACGTCTCCCGACGCGGCTTGCTCTCGAAGTTTCAGAAGATCGCTTTCGGGCGGGAGGATTTCGGCGCTTACCGAAAGAACGGTCGTGATTTGAGGCACGTCGGGCGCGACGTCTTTTTGCGCGGCGATATCGTCGTCCATCGATTCGAGCAGACGCTCGTGCGAGGGGATGAAGAAGGTGAACGAGCTACCCGCGTTTGGTTCGCTCTTCGCTTCGATGAAGCCGTCGTTATTCTCGACGAACTCTTTGGCGATCGCCAATCCCAATCCGCTTCCCACCTCGCCGTTGGTTCCGGACGTCGAAACAATTTCGCCGACCTCGAAGAGGCGTTCGAGTCGCTCGGGTTGCATCCCGACGCCGTTATCGACGACGGAGACGCGGGCGCCTTGGTCGTTCTCGGCGGCGCGCACGGCTACGAATCCGCCTCGGTCGGTGAACTTAATCGCGTTGCCCACGAGATTGCGGAGGACGGTCGAGATCATCAGGTTGTCGGCGAAGATCGTCGTCCCGGGTTCGATTTCGACGAGGAGCGTGATGTCTTTTTCCTCGGCGAGCGAGCGCAGCGATCCGACGGTTTGTTCGACGAGCGTGCGGAGGTCGAGCCGCTCCTTGGTGGTCGTGAGCTTGTCGGTTTTCGAGCGCGCCCAATGCAGGAGGTTGACCAGGAGGTCGTAGGATTGCCGCGCCGATACGCCGATTTCGCGCGCCATTTTCTTCCGCTCCTCGTCGCTCAATTCGTCGTAGGAATAGAGGAGGCGATCGGTGAGGTTGAACATCGCCATGTAGGGGCTCTTGAGGTCGTGGGCGATGATCGAGAAAAACTTGTCCTTCGCCTTGTTGGCTTCGCGCAACGTTCGCTCGGATTCCTTGAGCGTTAACTCGGCGTTGCGCATTTTGGTGACGTCCACGACGACGCCGATAAGACCTTGCACGTTACCCGCGCGATCTCGGAATACGTTTTTGTAATAGACGACGTAGCGGGGGTCGCCGTCGGCGAAGACGGCCCTTGTTTCGTATTCGTGTCCGCCGTCGGAGTCGAACGCCAGTATGTCGTCCGTCGTGTTCGAGTCGGCGGACTCGCGGTCGAAGACGTCGTAGGCGGTTTTACCGATCACCCCGTCGCGCGTTAATCCGAACGCCTCAAAGAACGCGTCGTTGCATCCGAGATATTTCCCGTCCCTATCTTTATAATATGTAGGATTTGGGATAGCGTCCATTAGCGATTGCAGGAACGCGTTGCGATCTTCCAGCCGGTTGTTGGTTTTCTGCTTGTTCCGATAGGCGAAGAGCGTGACGCCGCCCAACGCCAAGAAAAGAATCGAGACGATGATGAACGAGTTGCGAAGCGTCGTTTGGCGTTCCACTTCGAGCGTCGTAACCAG
Organism: Ignavibacteriales bacterium; assembly: GCA_014727845.1. Lineage (GTDB taxonomy): Bacteria > Bacteroidota > Ignavibacteria > Ignavibacteriales > Ignavibacteriaceae > WJMR01. The sequence goes on along the minus strand of WJMR01000390.1, from coordinate 1,008 downwards.
CAGCTCGCGCTCTTTCTCTTTCGTGTCGTGGATGATCTCGAGTTCGGCGAGCCGTTGTTTGAAAGCTTGCGAGGCGATCGAGTCTCTCGCCTCGACGCCGAGTTCGTAATACTCCAACGCTTTTTCGTAGTCGCCGACGAGGCGATACGTCTTCGCTAAATATTCGTACGTGTCGGCGACGCGAATGTAGGAGTCGATACGCAAACCGATCTCCAGCGATTTATTCAGCGAATCCAAACCCGCTTGCGTGTTGCCGAGGTTCGCCAACGCCCATCCCGTTTGCATTAACGTCTCGGCGTATCCGTACCAAATCTTTCGTTCACTGTAATACGTCCTTGGAAATTCGACGACGGCGAGCGCCGAATCGAATTTCCCGATTTGGCCGTAGAGTTCCGCGAGATTTTGTTGCGCGTTTACGGCGCCCGGGCTGTAGTCGATCGAATCGCTAATCGCCCACGCTTGATGGTGCATAGAGATCGCTTTTTCGTAGTTGCCGAGCTTCTGATACGCCAGCCCCATATTGTTGAGCGAGCGAGCGCTTCCATCCAAGTTGCCGATGGCGTTGTGCATCGGTAGACCTTGCGAGAGGTAGCCGATCGCCTTGTCGTAGTCGCGGAGTTGATAGTGGACGATGCCGATATTATTGAGCGTGTTCGCCCACCCCATCGAGTCGGGGCGCTCCTTGCGCGGCTTGAGCGCTTGGAAGAAGTATTGCGACGCGAGCCGGTATTGCCCCGCATAATAGCGGCTGATGCCCATATTATTGAGCTGCTCGCCCTCCCAATAGAGCGTTTCGCGATAGAGCTCGTCGTCGCCCTCCTCGAGCGCGCGACGCTTATAGGTAAGCGCGATCTCGAGACCCGTGCGGGAGTATTCGACCGCCTCGTCGTAGAGCGAGCGCCGCCGATACTCGTCGCCCAACACTTCGTACACGCGTTCTATGCCGGGGAAGAGGTCGATACTTTCCGAATAGGCGAGGGCGTCGTTTAGATAAGCGCGGTATTTGTC